>DASURJ010000532.1:0-3643 GCA_036280115.1 Gemmatimonadaceae bacterium | reverse complement strand
CCTCAATCCCGATCGCCCGACGGTGGCCGTGCTCGGCTACGAGTTCTGGGTGCGACGCTTCGGCGGCGATCGCGGTGTGGTCGGCACGACGTTCGACGTCGAAGGATTCCCCGTCGAGATCGTCGGCGTATTGCGGCCGGGCTCTCACTTGCCTGACGAGCGCGTCGACGTCTGGATCCCCGCGCACGTCGACCCCGGCATGCCGGCGCGGAACAATCACACGTGGTTCGGCATCGGCCGCCTGCGGTCCGGCTATACCGCCGACGCGGTCGAGCGCGAGCTCGTGCCTCTCGTCAGGCGGTTCCCCGAGGTCTTTCCGACGGCGTACTCCGAGCGGTTCATGCAGAGCTCTGGGTTCAGCGTCGCGGTGACCCCGCTCCGGGACTGGGTCGTCGGTGACGTCGTCACGCGCGCGCTCTGGATCCTGCTCGCTTCGGTCGCGCTCGTGTTCCTCGTGGCGACGGCGAACGTCGCGAACCTGTTTCTCGTCCGCATGGACGCGCGCCGCCGCGAGATGGCCATGCGCATGGCGCTCGGCGCCGGACGCTCGCACATGGCCGCGCACTTCCTCGTCGAGGGGCTCGTCCTCTCGTTCACCGCGGCCGCGATGGGCGTGTTCGTCGCGTACGTCGGGCTTCGCGCGCTTCTGTCCGCGGCGCCGGCCGGCATTCCGCGACTCGGCGAAGTGCATCTCGCGGGCTCGAGCGTGGCCGTGGCGGTCGTCCTCGCGATCGTGACGGGCGTGGTATTCGCGCTGATCCCGATGGCGAACGCGAAGGTCGACGTGAACACGTTGCGCGAAGGGTCTCGAACGCTCACCGCGAGCCGCCGGCGACAGGCGGTCCGCGGAGCGCTCGTCGCCGGTCAGGTGGCGCTCGCGCTCGTTCTGCTCGCTGCGGCGGGACTCATGGCGCGGAGCTTCCAGAACCTCCGCGCGGTGCAGCCGGGCTTCGACCCTGACGGCGTTCTCACCATGGCCGTCTCGCTGGCGGCGGCTCGTTATGCAGACGACGCGACCGTCGCGCGGTTCGCCGAGCAGCTCTCGACTCGTGTACAGGCACTGTCCGACGTCGAGGTGGTCGGGTTCGGCGAGCAGGTCCCGCCTGCGCTGTCCACCGGGTGCACCGGCGTCATGACGCAGGCGCCGACGCGTGAGGAGATGCGGAGCGCGTGCATCGTCACGCTACGCACGGCGCCGGGCTACTTCGAGGCGCTCGGCATGCGCGTCGAGGGGCGCACGCCCACCTGGACCGAGACGCATAACGGCGCCGGCCCCGTCGTCGTCACGCGAGCGCTCGCGAACCAGCTCTGGCCGAACGAGAGCGCGCTCGGAAAGGGGATTCGCTGCTGCTACAACGGTCCCAACTGGTATCGCGTCGTCGGGGTCGCGGAGGACGTGCGCGGCAACGGCTTCGATCAGCCGGTGACGCCGGCCGTATTCTTCCCGGCAATCGCCATAGAAGGTGCGCCGCTCGAGGGGACGCCGCGTTACCTGGAGGTCATCGTGCGCTCGCGGAGCGGGAACCTGAGCGCCCTGGCGCCCGCGGTCCGTCGCGCGATCGCGGAGCTCGACGCGACCGTGCCCGTCGCGAACGAGCGCTCGATGGAACAGGTCGTCGCGCGCTCGATGGCCAAGCGCACATTCACGCTCACGTTGCTCGCGATCGCGTCGGTGATGGCGCTACTGCTGAGCGCGATCGGGTTGTATGGTGTGGTGTCGTACGTCGTGGGCGAGCGCCGAGGCGAGATCGGCATCCGCGTTGCCCTCGGCGCCCAACGCGGAGATGTGGGGAGGATGATCGTGATGCAGTCGGTGCGCCTCGCGGTGGTGGGAGTGCTGCTCGGAATCGCGGGTGCCATCGCCACGACGCGCGTGCTGCGGTCGCTGCTCTTCGAGGTCCACCCGACGGACCCGCTGACTCTCGGGCTGGTGTCGGCGGTGCTGGTGGCGATCGCCGCGGCAGCGAGTTGGATCCCCGCCCGCCGCGCGATGCGGGTCGATCCGGTGGAGGCTCTTCGGACGAACTAAGACCGGGAACCAGGGCTGGGCAGCTGCCAGCTGGCAGGCCAGCTGGGAGCTGGCAGGCTGCTAGCTGCAGCTCCGAGCTGGAAGGCTCCTGACAGCGGCTGGCAGCTGGCTGCCAAGCCCGAGCTGCGTTAGGACACTAGGGGTCAGAGTCCTAACGCATCGTTTCGTCTCGTCGCGCCATCGGGCGGACGCGGAGGCCGCGGCAGGGGCGGACGCGGAAAAAGCCGCGGAGAACGGCTCCCGCCCTTCGAGTCCGGTGCGCCGCGGTCGGTCGGAACAACGATGACGCTGATGACGCGGACACGGCCGATTGACGGGACGCGTCTTGCGCCCGCTCGGGCATCCAGAAGTGGGAGAACGGATGAGGGGGATGAGAGGATGAGAGACATCATCCTCCGTGAGTGAGAGCTCCTCCCGCCGTGACTTGATACGAGGGGAACAGCTCCCTTGCGACGCGCCTAACGACGCAAGCGGGCGGGAGGCGGGCGCGTCGCGTCGGAGGCGGCCTCTGCGAGGCGCCGGCGGCCGCCGGGACAACCACCCACTCGACCCCGCGACCCACGCTGGCCCGCCGGCCCCGGGCGCGGAGCAGCCAGCCGCCGGAGACGCGACGCGCCCGCCGACCGGGTGCGATGTCAGCCGATCGTCCGGCCGTTTCAGCCGGTTCCGCGTCATCGTAGTTCCGACCGGCCCCGCCACGCCGGACTATACAGCATCGGTCTAGCTTTTGCGCACCAGTGCGCTTCGATGCGCAGACTATTCCTGGTGCCCGCGTGGCGACGCCGCTAGGCTGGACTACGCGGCCCGCAAGTGTGATCTCCCGCACAACGGCGGGCGCATGGGATCGGATTGCCGCCCCCGCCGTGCTCGCGACGGCGGGTGTCATCGTCGCGTGGCTCCTCGGATCGCGCCTGAGCTACGTCCCCATGTGGGACGGCTTCATCTACGCCGAGGCGATCAACGACGCTACCCAGTGGCCACCATCGGCCGAGTCGCTGCGACTCGCCGGCCACGCATCGCAGGCGTACGCCGCCGTCGCCGTCGCGGCCCAGGCAATCTCGCCCGGGAGCTTCTGGCCGCTGCTCCTGCTCAACGCCGCGCTGTTCGCGCTGGCGTGCATCGGATTTCATCGCCTGCTGCAGTTCGCGTTTCCCGACTCGGCGCAGCGCGTCGAGCGGTCGCTCCTCACCGCCGCGTTCGCCCTCCAACCCAGTCTGCTCGCCTCGGTCGTGCAGCCCGGGCTGGACTTGCCGGTCGTGCCTGCGTTCATCTGGTGCACGGTGCTGATGCTCGAGCGCCGCTGGGTCGCGACCATCATCGTCGGGACCATCGCCGCGTTCACGAAGGAGACCGCGGTGCTGCTCTACGCGGTGCTGCTCGCGGCGTACGCGCTCTGGACGCTCGTTCGTACGCCCGGGCCGCCGCGCGAACGCATCGTTCAGGTGCTCCGACTCGCGCCGCTCGCGACGCCGGGCATCGTCTTCGGGCTCTATCTCGTGTGGCGTAGGTACGCCGCGCCGGTTGGTGAGCCCGTCGTCTGGAACGCGGGCACGGCGATGATCAACCAGTCACTCGTCAGGCAGCTCCTCGTGCCGCGCATCGACCGGTACGTCG
>DASURJ010000531.1:0-5346 GCA_036280115.1 Gemmatimonadaceae bacterium | reverse complement strand
CTGGCGGAGCGGCTGCGGCCAGCGGAGACACAGGACGAGCTTTGGCGCGACGACGCCGTTCTCGCTCGATCGCTTGCGCTGCGCCGCGAGCAGCTCGATCCCTGCACCACTTCCGGCGTCGCGCACCGTCGTGACGCCGTGCCCAAGGTACAGCCGGTACACGTAATCGAGCGCGCCGGGCCCGAGGTTCCCGTCGGGTCTCGGCAGATGCGCATGCATCTCGACGAGCCCCGGCATCACGTACATGCCGCGCGCGTCGATCACCTTGTCGCCCGTCGGGCGCTGGAACCCACGCCCGTAACCCGCCGCGTTCACCGGATCCATCGGCACCAGGTCCACGATGGTACCGTTTTCGATCACGATGTCCACCGGCCCCTCCGGCGGCATCGCGCGGTTGGTCCCCGGCGTCCCGCGGCCGGAGATGATGGTCGCACCACGAATGACGAGCCGGTTGTGCCGTTCGCCGCGCGTGGTACCCATGGCGAGCGGCGCGGCCGCGTTGTTCGGCGTCGCGACGGATTCGGCGGCACGTTGGGCGGGTTGGGCGCCTGCGGATACCGTACGCACGGTAACGGCGGCGACGACAACGCACGTGGCGCGCGCGACGATCAGAAACGGAGAGCGACGTGACATGGCGGCTCCGGGGTGAACTCGTGCACCATCATAACACAAGCGTCGCAATTGGGGTCAGAGTCGAATTTCATCGTTTTGTTGCGGCGTGTAGGCGGGTTGTTTCCCCAGGAGCCATCGTGTTACGCTGGCAGATCGAGCACGAGCTTCATCCCCTCGTGCGATGCAACGAAGCCCAGCGCCTCGTAGAAGCGCTTCGCGTCCAGCCGGCTCTTGTCGGTAGTGAGCTGCACCATCCGACAGCCGCGCTCGCGTGCACGCGCGATGGCCCACTCGAAGAGCCGAGTTCCGAGTCCGGTGCCGCGATGCGCGCGCGCGACACGCACTCCCTCGATGAGCGCGCGTCGCGATCCCTGATGCGTGAGGTACGGGATGAACGTCAGTTGCAGCACGCCAACGATGTCGTCACCGAGGCACGCGACGACGAGCTCGTTGTTCGGGTCGGCGTCGATCTCGTCGAACGCGCGGAGGTAGCTCGCCGGGAGTGGCGACTCGAGCCGCTCGCGCGTAGCCCCGAGGGCGTCGTCGGCAAGCATCGCGACGATGGCGGGAACGTCCTCGGTCGTCGCGCGCCGGAAGGCGAGTGCTGATGGCGGCGTCACACCGCAAGATGCGACGACAGACGCGACCGCGCGAGAGCGTGGAAGCCCAGCACGCTCCATCGCACCGCCGGCCCTTTCAGGTGATGTGGAGGTCGGTCCCGAATCGCACGAGCCCCAGCTTGCGCGCCACCGCCCGTGATGCCGAGTTCTCCCAGGACGTGCTATAGAGAGGGATGCTGCCCGCCGCTCGCACAGCCCTCGCCCACGCGATCGCGGCGAGCGCCGCGTAGCCTCGTCCGCGGAAATCGGCGTGCGTCTCGACGCCTGCTTCGTGCGCGGCGGACGTCACGCGGACGCTACAGCACACCGAGACGGCGTGCCCGTCGTTCACCACAACCACGAACGGCACGCCGGCCGTGACGTCCTCGCGCCACGCCGACATGTACGGGTCGAGGAGCTCACTGTTATCGCTCGTGACCGCCACCGCTCCCGAAACCTCACGCAACTCGTTCGGAAATCGATACGCCGGACCCGCGCCCACGTGTCGTACGGGCGCCTCGCCGGCAAGCAGCGCCTCGTATGCTCGCGCGCCGTACGGCGGCACGAGAAACTCATTGCCGTCCGGCTCACTCGCGCAGAGCGCCTCGAATGCACGGACGAGCTTCTCCGAGACATCGTGACGGACCGCCCAGACATTCCCGCGCGCCGTTCGTCCGAGAAAGAACCTCGGTGCCGGCTGCCCGACCAGGTCATTCACACGCCGCAACCGGCCGGCGCCGTCGAGCGTGAACAGCGTCGCGATCCGAATGCGCATCAGATCGCGCGCGTCGATCACGCCCGATACGTGTTCACAGTGCGGCCTCGCGTCGAAGCTCACTCCAGAAAGAAGCTCACGACTTCCCGCACGAACAGGTCGGGGGCCGTGTGCATCGCGACGTGTTGCTGGCCGGGCAGCACGACAACGCGAGCGTTCGGCAAGGCCGCCGCCACGCCCTGCGCGTTGTCCAGCTCGCGCGGCAGGCTCTTCTCACCAACGAGCAGCATCGTGGGCGTCATCATCGCCGCAAAGCGCCTCGGCTCGAACACATAGGTCGCGTCGGCCTGCAGTTCCCGAGGAATGGTGCGCGCATTCGCGATCCGCCGCTGCCAGGCGGTGGCTTGCGATCGAACGACATCGATCTCCTCGGGCGCCATCCCGGCCACATCACGCAGCATCGCGACGAGCGCGCCGTCCACTTCACCTCGCTCCATCATGTCCCGCAGCCGATCGATCACGCCGGGCGCATAAGCGTCGGCTCCACGAAGCGCCACGCCCTCGTACAGCACCATCCTGGCCATGCGGGTCGTACGTAGCGCGGCTTCGAGCGCGCACAGCCCGCCAAACGAGTGGCCGAGCACGTACGCCGGCGCGTCGATGGCGTTCAGCACCGCGACCACATCATCCGCCTCTCGCGCCAGCGCGTAGGCCGACGAGTCGCCGCTTCCGCCGCGGCCGCGCCGGTCCATCGCGTAAACCGTGAATTCACGCTCGAGCGGCGATAGGACGGACCGCCAGGTCGTCGTGTGGTCGGCCGTGGCTCCGTGGACGAGCACGAGCGGCGGACCCGTGCCGCTTCGCCAGAACGCGATGGGCGTTCCGTCGCGTGAGTTGACGACTTCCATTTCGGCAACCATCGCTCGTTAGGTACCGCCGGCGTGGCAACGCGGAGTCGGTCAGCGTCGCCGCGAACGCGCCGAGGCTGCGGGCACTCGTGCCACTCCAGTGTGCTCACTGCCCGCGACGCCGTACGCCGACAATCGATCCAGACCGTTCGTCGATGGACCACCGACCATACACCGAATCACGCACGCCGTGAAGGGCTACCGCCATCACTGGCCCGCTCATGCTCCACACGACGTGTGCCGAGTCGCCACTGACGCGGAACGCGATGAGCTCGCCGGGGGGACCTTCGAGCATCTCGAGCGTATACGAGGAGTCTCGTCGCTCCACATGCATGACGGCATGGCGATTCCCGTCAGGAAAGCCCGAGCCGACGAGGTCGTAGGTACCGGGCCAGGAGAACGAAGCGACGGACGTTGGCGCGGCGATCACCACCACGAGCGCGAGAGCAGCGAACCTGGCTATCTGCAGCATTTGGTCTCCGATTCCTCACAGGTGCACGAGTGAAGTGCACGCGTAAGTAATTGGGATGAACCGGGCGTGGGGGCCGGCCTGGCGGCCGGATTTCGCCCTATCGATGGTTGGGTGTGAGGAGCTCCCGCACCGGGCCGACTTCGTAGCCACGGTTGCGAAGGCTATCGATCATCGGGCCAACAGCCGCGAGTGAGGTGGCGCGACTCGGGTACCAAACGTGAAGGAGGATGATCGACCCGGGGCGAACCCGCTCGAGGACGTGGCGCACGATGCCGTCGGACGTCTGCGCGACCTCGGGGTATGAATCCGGCTCGATGTCCCACATGACCGTCGTGCGGCCGGCCTGGCGGAGGTACCAGGGGAGCACGAACAGCTTGTACCCGAACGGCGGGCGGAAATGGATGGCTCCCGCATGGCCGACCGCGCCGATGAGCGAGTCGGTCCGCTCGATCTCCGATCGCACGAACGCCGGCGACCTAAGCACCATGCGCGAGTGCGTGTAGGTGTGGTTTCCGAGCTCGTGCCCGGCCGACACGAGACGCCGTCCGGCTTCCTGCGCCTCGGCGAGCTCCGCGCCGGTGACGAAAAACGTCGCCGTGACATCGCGTGCCTTCAGGATGCCCGCGATGGTGTCGCTCACCGCTCGCGTGGGACCGTCATCGAACGTCAGCGCGACACGCCGTTCGGCCGTCTCGACACGGTCGACGAGGGTCCCAAACAGCTGGACGCTACGTGCTCGCGCGAGCTGCCGGAGTGCAGCCGCGCCAGCGAGGAGGATTGCGAGTCCGGCGCCGACCCGGACGAGCAGCGTGCGGACGTGCACCGTCGGCGCTGGCGTTAGGCGGCGGCGCGATTCACTGCCGGGGCGCGCTTCCGGTGCGCGTACGCACGAGGTTACGAATCTTCTCCACCACGGGCTGGCTCGCCCCACCGTAGTTCGAGAGAACGACCGCCACGTACCCCGTGCCCTTGAAGATGTCCAGATTGGAGCTGATACCAGGGAAGCCGCCGCTGTGTCCTACGACGTGCGTCTCCGGGTCGACCGAGAAGCCGTACCCATACGCCGGCGAGCTCAATTCCGGCTTTGGCGTCGTCATGAGCTCGAAGGTCTGCGCGGACACGAGCTTCCCTGCCTTGAGCGCCTCCGCGAACGTCAGCAGGTCCTCCACTGTCGAGTATCCGCCGCCCGCCGGGCCGCCTCGCATGACGTGCATGAAGATGTTGTTCCGGTAGCGCCTTGCACCGTCGTCGCCGTACTCGCGCTGGTAACCCACCGCGAGATTGGGGTTCACGCGATCCAGCTCGTACGCATCGGTGTTGACCATCCCAGCGCGCTTCGTGAGGTGTTCCCGGACGTAATCGAAGTAGTCCTGCTTCGTCACGACCTCGATCACCTTGCCGAGGACGAGCATCCCCGTGTTGCTGTACGCGTAGCGGCTCCCGGGTTCGAACGCCATCGAATCGCCCTTCGCCAGCGCCATCATGTCATCGACCGTACGGAAGCGCGCTCGTGACGCCCGCTGAAACTCCGAGTTGAAGTAGCTGCCGAGCCCCGCCGTGTGGGTGAGCAGGTGCTTGATGCGGATCTTCTGCGCCGCGTCGGCACTCGGATAGTCGGGCAGGAACTTCGACAGCGGGTCGTCGTACGAGAGCTTCCCCTGCTCCACGAGCCGCGCGATGGTCACCGCAGTGAACATCTTGTTCATGGAGCCGAGGTTGAATTTCGTGTCGAGCCTGTTCGGCACGGCGAAGTCCTTGTTGGCCTGGCCGAACGCCCCGCTGTAGATCGTCTCTCCATCCTTCGCGACGAGCACGGCCCCCGAGAAGAGGTCGGCCTTCACGAGGGTCTGGAGGAATTGCTCGAGCACCGATGCGATGTCAGTGTCATTCGCGACGCGAGGCGGTGCCGAGGCGACGTTCGTGCGCGGCGGGCGCGCGCCGAGCCCGACGATTCGATGCGGGGCGGTCGCTTCGGTCTGTACGACGACCGCGATGCCGTCGCCGGTCAGCTTTCGACGCAGCGCGATAACCGCGCGTTGC
>DASURJ010000530.1:0-2951 GCA_036280115.1 Gemmatimonadaceae bacterium | reverse complement strand
ACCCGCGCGATGATCAAGATCCTGACGATCTCGTTAGGCATCTCGCCGGTCATGGCGGTCGGCATCTGTTTCGTGATTACCGTCGCGTACGCCGTCGCGGCCGGCCTCTGGGCCGTGCTCTGGACGGATCTCGTGCAGTTCGTCATCAAGATGTCCGCCGTCATCGTGCTCGCCGTCTACGCGGTGAAGGCGGTGGGAGGCATGGACGCGCTGATCGCCGGCGTGTCGCGCCACTTCGGGAGCGAGACCGCCGCGCTCTCGGTCCTTCCCGTGCGCGTCACGCCTAACGGGCTGGAGGCGTACGCGTGGATGCCGCTACTCGCGCTGGCGGTCTTCCTGTCGATGCAGTGGTGGGCCGCGTATTACCCCGGCGCGGAGCCGGGCGGCGGCGGCTACGTGGCTCAGCGTATCTTCTCCGCGAAGACAGAGCGCGATGGCGTGCTCGCCACGCTTCTCTTCCAGGTCGCGCACTACGCCCTGCGGCCCTGGCCGTGGATCGTCACCGGGCTCGCGACCGTCCTCCTCTACCCCGGCGGGCGGCTGCCAAACGGCACGGTAGACCCCGAGGGGGCGTACGTGCAGGCGTTCGTCGATTATCTGCCGTCACCGTGGCGCGGGTTCATGATGGCAGGGTTTGCTGCTGCCTACATGTCGACGATCGGGACGCATCTCAACTGGGGCGCGTCGTACCTCGTCAACGACTTCTACAAGCGCTTCGTGAAGAAGGACGCGCCGGACAAGCACTACGTGCAGGTCGGGCGGCTCGCGACGGTGTTCCTGTTCCTCGCGTCGATCGCCGTGACGTCGCAGCTCACGTCCGTGGAGAAAGCGTGGAAGTTCCTGCTCGCCATGGGCGCGGGGACGGGACTCGTGCTCATTCTCCGGTGGTACTGGTGGCGCATCAACGCGTGGAGCGAGATCAGCGCGATGGTCGTGTCGTTCCTCGTGTCGCTCGTGCTCATGCAGGTCGTGCCGCCGCGTTTCGCCGCCGGTGACCCGAATGCCGACGCCTGGATCATGATCGGGACGGTCGCGGTGACAACGGTCGCCTGGCTCGCGGCCACCTTCCTGACGAAGCCGGAACCGCACGCCGTGCTCGACGCGTTCTACAAGCGTGTGCGTCCCGGAGGACCGGGGTGGCGACAGGTCTCCGAGCGGCTCGGTTACGGCAGGGAATCGATTCCGGGCGGCGCGCTCGCATGGACAAACTGGATCGCCGGCATCATCGCGGTGTACGCCTCGTTATTCGGTCTCGGCAAGCTCGTATTCGGGGAGCTCGGCGCTGGCATCGGGTTGCTCGCGATCGCCGCCGTGGCGTTCGCGTGGATTGCCCGATCGTTCCGCAGCGACCGGATGGCCGGTGATCGGGCTCCCGAGGGGGCGACTGCTGTGGCCGCCGACTGAGCACAGGTGTCGGCTCGCGGCGTGGTCGCTTTCTAACGGCTTGTGACGCCTGCACTAAGCTGCTTGTAGCCGCTTTCGAGGTGGGATATATTTCGGCTGTACGCGGCCCGGGCACAGCCTATGCGCCGCGACTTTCCAGTGAGGAGGATGTCAATGAGCACAGTACAGGAGCCCACGCTGGCCATCACGGTAACCCCGGTCGCCGCCACCGAGGTGCTGCGGTTCATGGAAGCCGAGGGCGTCTCGATAGAAAAAGGCGGACTGCGAGTGAGCGTTCAGCCGGGCGGATGCAGCGGGTTCAAGTACGGGCTGCTCATCGAGGACCAGTCCGCGGATGATGACTTCATCGTCGACGCGAGTGGCTTCCGCATGTTCGTCGACCCGTTCTCGGCGCAGTACCTGAGCGGCGTGACGATCGACTACGTGTCGTCCATGCAGGGATCGGGCTTCACCTTCAAGAACCCGAACGCTTCCGGCGGCTGCGGTTGCGGCAGCTCGTTCACCGCCTGACGCCGCTCCTCCCCTGCTAGCGAGGTACTACCCGCGTGACCCCGGTTGCCCACCTGGACGCCGGCGTTTCGAGCGAGGCCCGCGAGTCGTCGACGAGTCGCGGGCCTTCTCGTTTGCCCCACGCTGCCGCGTCGTCGCTCGAGAAGATTCGCACGATCGTCGTCGATGACCATCAGCACATAGCCCGACTCGTCGCGAACCGAATCGCGACGCTGATCACCGAGAAGCAGGCCGCGGGTGAGCGCACCGTGTTGGGGCTCGCGACCGGTTCCACGCCGATCGGCGTCTACCGCGAGCTCATCCGGATGCATCGGGAAGAAGGGCTGAGCTTCAACGGCGTCGTGACGTTCAACCTCGACGAGTACTACCCGATGCGGCGCGACAGCATCCACTCCTACCACCGCTTCATGTGGGAGAATCTGTTCGAGCACATCGACATCGACGCGCGGAACGTGCACGTCCCGCGTGGAGACGTCGCGCGCGATGACGTCGACGACGAATGCCGCCGCTACGAGGACGCCATTGCCCGGGCCGGCGGCATCGACTTCCAGATTCTGGGGATCGGCAAGACCGGGCACATCGGCTTCAACGAACCGGGCTCGGGCGCCGAGTCGCGCACCCGCCTCGTGATGCTCGACGCCGTGACGCGGCGTGACGCGGCGGCGGATTTCTTCGGCGAGGATTTCGTGCCGCGCGAGGCCCTCACCATGGGCATCGCGACCATTCTCGAAGCCCGCGAGATCGCCATCCTCGCGACGGGCGAGCACAAGGCGCCCATCGTGCAGCGCGCGGTCGAGGGCGAGATCGATGTCGAAGTCGCCGCGACGTTCCTGCAGACCCACCCGAACACGACGTTCTACGTCGATCGCGCGGCGGGCGCCGAGCTCACGCGCAATGCGACGCCCTGGCTGCTGGACGAGGTCGACTGGACGCCGGAACTGACTGTCCGCGCGGTCGTCTGGCTGTCGACGACGGTGGGGCGCGGGATCCTGAAGCTCACGCAGCGCGACTACGCCGAGCACAAGATGTCGTCGCTC
>DASURJ010000529.1:0-15887 GCA_036280115.1 Gemmatimonadaceae bacterium | reverse complement strand
GCCGTCAGGCCTGTGCCACCGGAGCGAGCTCGCCCAGCTGAAGCCTGTACAGGCGTTGGTACAATCCTGCTCGTTGCACCAGTTCCCGGTGCGTTCCGCGCTCGCGGACTTCACCGTGATGGAGCACGAGGATCTCGGTTGCGTTCACCACGGTGCTCAGCCGATGCGCGATGGCGATCGTCGTTCGCCCTCGCATGAGTACCGCGAGCGCCTCCTGGATTGCCGCTTCGATCTCGCTGTCGACGGCGCTCGTCGCCTCGTCGAGCACCAGCAGAGCCGGATCCGCCGCGATTGCCCGTGCGAAGGACAGCAACTGACGCTCGCCCACGCTGACCGAGGTCCCGCGTTCGCCAAGCTCGTAGTCGTACCCACCGGGAAGACGTCGAATGACCCGATCGGCGCCCACCTGTTCGGCAGCGCGCGCGACCTCTGCGTTGCTCAACGGGTTCGACAACCGAATGTTCGAGCGAATGTCCCCTGCGAACAGGAAGATGTCCTGTTGTACGTATCCGACCAGTCCTCGCAACTCGCCCACGGGCATCTCACGCACGTCGATCCCGTTGACGAGGATACGCCCGCGTTGAGCGTCATAGAATCGAAGCAGTAGACTGACGATTGTCGTCTTGCCGGCTCCCGTGTGTCCAACGAGGGCGAGGGTCTCGCCCGGTCTGACAACGAAGCTCACGCCGCGAAGGACCCACTCTGGTTCGCTCGGTAGCGGGTCGCCGTGCGCGACGTGCGCCAGGTCGTACGCGAACCACACATCCTGGAACTCGACGGTCGTCGGCATAGGAAGCCGGGAGCCGGGACTCAGGACCCGCGACCCGGGACCCGGAACTGCCAACGGCGAGCTGGGAGCCTCCAGCCCCGGTTCCCCGTTCCCCGTTCCCCGTCCGTTCCCGGTTCCCGGTCGTTCAGCGTCGAGCAGCCGAAACACCCGCTCGGACGACGCCATTGCCTGTTGCAGCGTGTTGTACTTGTCGGAGAGGTCCTGCAGCGGCTGGTAGAAGCGCCGGACCAGCTGAAGGAATGCGGCCACGGTGCCGACGGTGAGCGTCGCATCGCGCACGCGCGCCGCACCGGCCACGATCAAGCTCGCCATCGCCACCGTCGTGAGCACCTCGATGACCGGGAAATAGAGAGCGTAGATCCGGACGGAGCGCAGATGCGCGTCGAGGTGATGTCGGTTCAACCGATCGAATCGATCCGACTCGGCGCCTTCACGTCCGTACAGCTGCACCACTCTCACCGCCGACACACGCTCCTGGAGAAACGCGTTGATCCGCGCGAGCCGCGTTCGGATCTCGCGATAGGCCTCGCGCACACGCACGCGAAACACGTTGGACGCAATCACCACCCCCGGAATGACCGCGAACGACGCGAGTGCCAGGCGCCAGTCGACAATGAGCATCGCGATGCTGATCGCGAGCAGCGTGAACAGGTCGCCGATCCCCGCAACGACGCCCGCGGTGAACAGCTCGTTCAACGCCTCGACGTCCGACGTGACACGCGTGACGAGACGTCCGACGGGATTGCGATCGAAGAACGAGATCGACAAGCGCTGCAGTTGCGCGAAGATCTCGACGCGCAGGTCCCGCATGACGCGCTGGCCGAGGAGGCTCGTCAGCATCGTCTCGCCGTACGTCAACGCAAACTGGACCACGAGCGTCGTGGTGAACAGCGCAGCGCTCGTCACGACGAGGCGCGTGTCACCCCGCGGAATGGCGACGTCGATGACGAGGCGCGTGAGCGCGGGCCCAACGAGCTGCAGTACCCCGTCCAGTAACAGCAGCCCGAGCGAGGCGAGCACGAGGACGCGGTACGGCCGCGCGTAACCGAGCAGCCGACGCATGAGGCGGCCATCGTAGGCCTTACCGAGCGCTTCTTCTTCGTGGATGGGCGCGGTCAAGAACCGGGATGCTGAGTGACTCGGGGTCGAGCCGTTCGACGCGAAGCATAACGTGACCGGTTCGGGGATCGGTCATGACGTGAATCCGTACTACAGCAGAGCTTCCCAGAGGTGCGTCGACCGAGGCGCGGCCCGCCGGACATGGTACGCTCGTTGCTTTATCAGGGGGGTGCAAACCCACCCCTCGGAGGAATCGGATATGACCATTCTCGCTTGGATCGTGCTTGGGCTCGTGGCGGGCGCGATCGCCAAGGCACTGATGCCGGGCCGTGACCCTGGCGGGATCATCGTCACGATGCTCATCGGTGTCGTCGGCGCGTTCCTCGGTGGTTTCCTCGGCAACATGATCACCGGCGCGGGGCTCAACGGCTTCTCGATCTGGAGCATCGTCCTGGCTGTGCTTGGCTCGATGCTGCTACTTTGGATCTATCGTCTGACCACACGCACGCGTACCACGATCTGACGCTGTCGCGTTGCGGCCCCGGACGTCTGCACGGAAGGCGTCCGGGGCCGTTCGCTGCACGGGAGTGAGGGTTGCCACTCTGGCTCTACTGGGTACTGCTGGGACTGCTCGCGGGATCACTCGCGAAATTTCTCGTCCCGGGCCGCGACCCCTCGGGATGCATCGTCACCATCGTGCTCGGCATAGCCGGCGCGTTCATCGGCGGCTTGATCGGCAGCGCGCTCGGGTGGGGCCGCATCACCACCGGTGAGCTCGACCTTCGGTCGCTCGGGATCGCAACCCTCGGGGCGATCGTCGTGCTTCTCGTCGGCAGACTGCTTCGTCGGTTGCGCTAGTGGAACCCATACGAGACGTCGATCGCGGGCGGGGTGGGACCCTCAGAGGCGCGCCCTCCGGCCCTCCGGTGTTTCTTCGCCCCTCTCCGGATTAGCTTTCGCCCGGTGAAGGATGCGATCGTCGTGCGCGGAGCACGCCAGCACAACCTGAAGGGATTCGATCTCGAGATCCCGCGACGGAGCTACACGGTCATCACCGGACCGTCAGGCTCGGGGAAGTCATCGCTCGCGTTCGACACGATCTACGCGGAAGGGCAGCGCCGGTACGTCGAGTCGCTGTCGGCCTACGCGCGGCAGTTCCTCGATCGTATGGAGAAACCGGCGGTCGACTCCATCGAGGGACTCTCTCCCGCCGTGGCGATCGAGCAGAAGAATCCCACGAAGACGTCCCGGTCGACCGTCGGCACGGCTACGGAGATCTACGACTACCTCCGGCTGCTCTGGGCTCGGATCGGGAGGACGTTCTGCCCAGTGTGCGGCCGCGAGTTGAAGCCCGACACCGTGCAGTCGGTGGTCGATGCCGTGCTCGCGCTGCCGCACGGGACTCGGTTTGCAGTTGCGTTTCCTCTCGTCCTTTCGCCGAAGGTCACGCACGCCGTCGTCGTCGAGAACCTCCGCGCGCAGGGTTTCGTGCGTGTGTCCGTCGGCGGCCGGATTCTGCATCTCGACGATGTCGTGTCCGAGCGCGTCGACCTGACGAAGGCGAAGGATCTCCTGGTGGTTGTGGACCGACTGACGGTCTCCCCCGAAGCGGCCGGACGTCTCGCGGACGCGGTGGGGACGGCGTTCAGGGAGGGGGATGGGGACTGCGTAGTTGTCCTGGGAACGGGGAACCGGGAACCGGGAACCGGCGGGGCCGAAAGCAGTTCCCCCCGCCCGGTTCCCGGTTCCCACGTACCAGCCGCTCTCCGCTTCACCGAACGATTCCAGTGTCCTAACGACGGCACTCGCGCGCCTGCGCCCACGCCGCAGCTCTTCTCCTTCAATAACCCGCGCGGTGCGTGTCCCACGTGCAACGGGTTCGGCGCGGTGTTGGAGTACGACGAGGCACTCATTATCCCGTATCCAGATCGATCGCTCCGCGACGGCGCAATCGACCCGTGGACGAAGCCGCGGTACGACGGCAAGCGGCGCGCGCTCGCCGAGTTCGCGAAGCGTGAGGGAATCCCCCTCGACGTGCCGTGGCGCCGCCTCTCCGACGCGCAGCGAGACACGCTGCTGCGCTCGAAGGTGCGCGGGTACAAGGGGATTCTCCCGTTCCTCGTGGACCTCGAGGAGAAGCGTTACAAGCAGTACATCCGGGTGTTCCTGCGCCAGTATCAGAGCGCGCGTGAGTGTCCCACCTGTCACGGCACGAAGCTCAAGCCCGAGTCGTTGCAGGTCCGAATCGACGGCCGCACGATTGCCGAGGTCGCGGCGCTCCCGGTCGACCGTGTGATGGCGTGGCTCTCCGGTCTCACGCTCACGGACTTCGAGCGGCAGGTCGCCGAGCACATCCTCAAGGAAGCGCGCGACCGCGTCCAGTTCCTGTGCGACGTAGGGCTCAACTACCTCACGCTCAACCGGGGGACGCGGACGCTGTCGGGCGGTGAGGCACAGCGGATCGGGCTCGCGAACTCGTTAGGGTCCCAGCTCGTCGACACGCTCTACGTCCTGGACGAGCCATCCATCGGCCTCCACCCGCGCGACATGGACCGCCTGCTCCGGCTCCTCCTGCGGCTGCGTGACGGCGGGAACACGGTGCTGGTCGTCGAGCACGACCCCGACGCCATGCGCGTCGCGGATTACATGGTGGAGCTCGGACCGGCCAGCGGCGAGCACGGCGGTCAGGTCGTCTTCGCGGGGCCGATGGCTCGCGCGTCGGAGAGCCCGCTGACCGGCCAGTACCTCACGGGCGCCCGGTCCATTCCCCTCCCCGCCGAGCGGCGGCATCTCGGCCCCCGGTGGGTAACGCTGGGCGGCGCTCGCGAGCACAACCTGAAGGGCGTGGACGTACGCATCCCGTTAGGCGCGCTCACCGTCGTCACGGGCGTGTCGGGTTCGGGCAAGAGCACGCTCGTCCACGACGTGCTGTACCGCGCGCTCGAGACGCGACTCACTGGCGAGCACTCGGCCAAGCAGCACCTCGGCGAGCGCGTCGGGGCGTTCACCGACATCACGGGGTTCGAAGCGCTCGACGACGTGGTGCTGATCGACCAGGAGCCGATCGGGAAGACGCCGCGGTCGAATCCCGTGACCTACGTTAAGGCGTTCGACGAGATTCGCAAGCTGTTCGCGGACGCCCCGCTCGCCCGACAGCGCCGGTACACGCCGAGCACGTTCAGCTTCAACGTCGATGGCGGCCGATGCGAGCACTGCGAGGGCGCCGGCTATCTCGAGGTCGAGATGGTCTTCATGGCCGACGTATTCGTGCCGTGCGACCACTGTGGAGGTAAGCGCTTTCGCCCCGACGTGCTCGAGGTGCTCGTACACGGCAAGAGCATCTATGACGTGCTGCAGATGACCGTCGATCAGGCCATCCGTTTCTTCCCGTACGAGGAGAAGCTCGGGCAGGCGCTCTGGCAGCTCCAGCAGGTCGGGCTGGGATACCTGCGACTCGGCCAGCCAGCGACGACGCTCTCGGGCGGCGAGGCGCAGCGCATCAAGATCGCGCGCGAGCTCACGCTCGCGAAGCGGTCGGGCGGCAAGAAGCTCTACATCATGGACGAACCCACCACGGGCCTGCACCTCGAGGACATCCGCAAGCTCGCCGGTGTGCTCGACCGCCTGGTCGATGCCGGGCACACGCTCGTGCTCATCGAGCACAACCTCGACGTCATCAAGCTCGCCGACTGGATCATCGATCTCGGCCCCGATGCCGGCGACCGAGGCGGCGAGCTCGTGGCGATCGGGCGCCCGGAGGAGATCGTGCGCGTCGAGGCGTCACACACGGGGCGGTGGTTGCGCGATCATCTCACGGGCCCCACGTCTGCCCCACGCAGATCGGCACGTCCGCGCGTGCGCGCGCGCGCTTCCTAGCGGATCAGCGCCCCCCATCGCGCCGACGTTCCTGCAGGCGCCTGACGATGCGGGTCATGCGCCGGCGTGACAGCAGGCGATTCGCGAGCACCACGACTTTGTTGCGCAGCCCCGTCACGACCACGCGCTTGCCGCGCGCGGCTTCGCGGTAGGCGACCTCGGCGACCTCGCGAGACGACATCGTGGGCGCTCCCACCGTCGGCGCGGTGGCCGCGATCCCGGCCGCCGAGTGGAACTCCGTGATGGTCGGCCCAGGGCAGACCGCAGTCACGGTGACACCAGTTCCGTCCACCTCTTCGGCGAGTGCTTCGCTGAACGACTGCACGAACGCCTTCGACGCGTAGTACACGGCCATGAGCGGACCGGGTTGAAACGCTGCGACCGACGACACGTTGAGGATGCGTCCGCGGCGGCGTCCGAGCATCCCCGGCAGCACGACCTTCGTGAGGTGGGTGACCGCCGCGATGTTCAATTCGATGATCTCGAGCTCGCGCTCGAGGTCCGTCTCGTGGAAGTACCCGTGCGTCCCGATGCCGGCGTTGTTCACGAGCGCCTCGACATGCGCGTCGACCGTACGAATGCGTGCCGCGAGACGCTCTCGCTCGAGTCGGCGCGTCAGGTCGGCGGCGAAGGAGTCGCACGACACGCCGTGCCGTTCGATGAGCGTGCGCGCGAGTTGCTCGAGCGCCTCTCGACGCCGGGCGACGAGGATGAGGTCGTAGTGGTCGCGGGCGAACAGTTCGGCGAGCTCGCGGCCGATGCCGCTCGACGCGCCGGTGATGATGGCGATGGGTCTGCGTTCGCCGCGGCGCGCAGGAGCGAGGGCCGACGCGGGGAGCGCGGTCACGCGTCTGCGCTCGCTTGACCGAGTTCTGTGCTGGTTCTAGCTTTCGGGCTCATTCCCGAGTAGCTCAGGTGGTAGAGCAGGTGACTGTTAATCACCGGGTCGGGGGTTCGAGTCCCTCCTCGGGAGCCTTCCAGGTACGAGCTGAGTACGAGCATAGTAGTCGATGTGATGAGCGGCGTGGACTCCAATCCACGCCGCTTTTCGCGTTTCGTGGCGGCGACCGCTGCCTCCGCGGCGCCGACCGCGCGGTTCGCGCGCGAAACGATGGGGCCGCGGCACTCACGTTGCTCAGTGGGGAAACGTGAGTGAAACGATCGCTCTCGTTCTGGGCGGCTTCGCCGTCGTCGTGACCGGCTTGTCGCTCATCCGGTCCAAGGCCTGGTGGATTCGCATCTGGGACTTCCCACGCGTCCAGGTCGCGACCGTCGGCATTGGTGCGCTCGCGTTGTGGGTCGCGGCGGGCCGCTGGCGCGACGGCTGGAACGTGGCGTTCACGGTCGGGGTGGGGATCGCGCTGGCGTATCAGATCGGCATGGTGTGGCGCTACACGCGCCTCGCCCCACGTGAGGTAGAACGCGCCAGGCGCGCCATCCCCGAGTGCTCTCTTTCGGTCGTGGTCTCGAACGTGCTGCAAACCAATCGCGCGGCCGATCGCGTCCTTGCCGCGCTTCGCGACGCCAGTGCGGACGTGCTGCTCTGCGTCGAGACCGACGAGTGGTGGCGCGAGCGGCTCGACGCGTTGCGCGAGACGCACCCGCATACGCTCGCGTGCCCGCTGCCGAACACATACGGAATGCTGGTCTACTCGCGTTACCCGCTCGAGGAGACCGCGATCGACTTCCTCATCGAGCGCGACGTGCCGTCGATGCAGGCGAAAGTGCGGCTTCCGAGCGACGTGCGGGTGTGGCTCAACTGCGTGCATCCGCGGCCGCCCGCACCGTCGGAGGACGACGAGTCGACGGAACGCGACGCGGAGCTGGTCACTGTCGGGCGTCGCGTGGCGGATTCGCCGCTCCCGGTCATCGTGTGTGGAGATCTGAACGACGTGGCCTGGTCGCGCACGACCCGGCTCTTCCAGAAGATGAGCCGCCTGGTCGATCCGCGCAAAGGACGCGGGTTCATCAGCACGTTTCACGCGCGGTACCCGGGATTTCGATACCCGCTCGATCACGTGTTTCACTCGCCGGACCTGCGGCTGATCGAGATGCGGCGGCTCCCGTACGTCGGGTCGGACCATTTCCCGGTATACGTCGCGCTGAGCTACGAACCCGAAGCGGCGACACGGCAGGAGGCGCCCAGGCCAACCGCGGCTGACGCCCGTGAAGCGGACGAGACGGCGAACCGTGCCGGGACCGAACGGCGTTAGGCGGTCCGGGTGCCGCGAGGCGCGACTCGCCCGCCCGGGAGTGTGAGCGGGCTACTGCGGGTCGGGCGCGACGGCGCGAAGAATGTCGCGGAACCGTGGCTCGCCGCGAATGGGGTCGAAGGCCGGGTCCTTCAAGGCCGTCGCCAGTGTCCCGTCATCGCGCGTTTTCAGGAGTGCGGTGAGCGCACGGCGCGAATCACCGACGGCGACGTACGCCATCGCGAGTTGCGTCCCCTGCACGGCCGTGTACGGGACGCGCGTCGGGACGGTGCGTGCGAGCGCCGCGAGCCGGTTCAGCGCCGCCCTCCGTTCCCCCACACGTGCCTCGAACGTCGCGATGAGCGCCTGCGCCTGCCAGCTGTCACCGAGACGCTCGGCTACTTCGGCGTCGGCCCACGCAGCGCGCAGGTCCCCTCGGGCGGCATTGGCGCGCGCACGCAGCGCGTATGCGTCCGCATCAGCGGGCGTGATCGCGAGCGCGCTGTCGATCATGCGGCGGGCCGCGTCCGGCTGCCTGGACCGTAGGAGCGCGGCAGCAGCCTTGGCGAGCGCGCGCGAGCGGGGGTCCGCTTCTCCCGGCGCGCGACCCCCCGAAAACGTCGCTGCGGACGCCGACGGGATGGCGCCGACAATGGGCGATCCGGGCGCGAGCGGGTCCGGAAGCGTCGGCGGTGTAGCATCCCGTACGGGGTCGGGCGTCTCGACCAGGCGCTCGGAGGCAATACGCTCGCCAATAGGACGTGCTTCCGGAAGCAGCGACACGGAACTGCCGGCTTCGATTCCACCGAGTACGCCTTGCGCCGGTGTTCGCTCCGCAGGGGATGGCGCGGCGGCTGGCGTGGATGCGGGCGCCTCGGCGGTCGCGTTAGGCCGCGGCGCCGCATCGACGTTCGAGCTCCCACCGGCACCGAAGAGCACGTAGAAGGCGAACGCGCCCGCGATGGCGCTCCCGGCAACGAGGAGCGCGAGGCGCGCCGACGACGGTGCGGCGGCGACCGCGTCCAGGCGTCCGCCGGGCGCCTCCACGGCCGGGTGCGCTGTCGCCGGTGTGCCTTCGTTCGCTCGGCGGAACGGGATCGTGGCCGCCCCGGCGGCCGGCGGCTCGATGGACGTCTCGCCGCTCGACAGGAGCGCCCCCGCCGCCTCGCGGCGGCGGAGCATGGCCGGCGTGGGCGTATCGGACCGCAGTTGCTCGACGAACTCCGACGCCGAGCTCCAGCGTCGCTCCGCATCCTTCTCGAGCGCGCCCTCGAGCGCGAGCAGCAACCGCTGCGGCGTGTCCGGGCGCAGAAGCGTGAGTGGGGCGAGGTCCTGATGCTTCTGCTTGTAGATGATGCCGAAGAGGCTCTCGCCCTCCCAGGCACGGCGTCCCGAGAGCATCTCCCATCCGACGACGCCGAGGCTGTACAGATCCGCTCGCCCGTCGACCGCGGCGTTGTCGATCTGTTCTGGCGCCATGTACGCCGGCGTGCCGATGGCCATGCCCGTCGCGGTCACCTCGGCGTCACCCTGCGTGGCCTTCGCGATGCCGAAGTCGGACAGCAGCGCGACGCCCTTGTCCGCGTCGATCAGGATGTTATGCGGCTTGACGTCACGGTGGATGATCCCGTTCGCGTGCGCGTGCTCCAGCGCGAGCCCGATGTCGCGCAGGATCTGCGTGCACTCGTCGAAGCGAAGCTTTCCACGCCGCCGGAGAATCGTGATCAACGATTCGCCGCGCACGTACTGCATGACGAGCGCGACGTGGCCCCCGCGAAGGCGACGGAGCTCGTACTGGTGAACAATGTTGGGATGCCGAATACGCGCCATCAGGCGCGCTTCACGCTCGAACCGCGACAGCGCGTCCGCGTCGGCGATGTATTTCGACGAGATGACCTTGATCGCGACGTCGTGCCCCGCGGTACGATGCCGCGCGAGGAAGACCGACCCCATGCCACCCTTGCCCAGCTCGCGCTTGACGATGTAGTCGCGCTCGAGCTCGGAAAGGTCGATGCTGGGTTCTGGGCGAGTTGCGGTCATGTGGTTTGACGAGCTCTTCTATTAGCGGATGCTAATAGAGCGCACAGTTCGGCTCCGGGCAACTCTGGGTCAACAATGTAACGGGTACGCGCGCCAACCGCCTCGACACTTTTGTTGGCGCCGAGGATACCGCTCAGGACGGGTGACCGATAGGGCCGCGCTCGGATTCGTCCGTTCAGCTGACGCGCGGCGCCGGGTTGAGACGGAGCTCGATCCCCCGCTCGCCCTGCACCCCATCCGGGCCGTAATACCCATCAATGAACCAGCGCACCACGCGGTCCGTCAGCTCGTTGGCCGCTCGATAGCTGATTCGCGCCGCCGCAGCGTCGATGATTGCCCGCTTGAGCGACGTGATGACCCACTCCGGCTTGCGGCGGCTAGCCTTGGCCGCCTTCACATAATCCAACACCGCATGTCTCAGGTCTTCGTCATTCCGACTTGGCTCCGAGAACGACATCGCGAAGAGCCTTCGCAGGTCTTCCCGGTCGACGCTCTCGAGCTGCACTTGCGAATCGACGAATCGGCTCATTCTCTGCCTATGGCTGACGGGGAGCGATGAGGCCGCGACGCAACGGCGCGGAAGCAACAGCTGGTCCCGTTCGCAGCCGTCCCGGGGCGTCGGCTCGGTAGTTGGGCTCGCAACGAAGCCACCGAGCGACGACCCGCGGTAGGCGTACTCACGGGTCGCTAGGACTCTGCAAGTTTCATGATCTTTCGGCGCCCCGCCGCGACGGTGGTCACCGACCACGAACCGGGCATTCCCCCGCCGGTTACCCGGAGAAACCCCGAAGAACTCTGGGTGGAAGTAATGCGGTCAACCGCGCAGCGCCCGCCTCGACGGAACCGTCGAACTCGAGCAGGCAAGCAGCCCCCTTCTTCATCTCGATGACGGGGCGATCCCCCGCACCAATCAGGTAGGCGACAAGTTTTCCCAGTTGCGGCTCGTGTCCTACAATGGCCACGAGATCCTCGCCGCGGGTCGCGAGCCACCGTACCACGTCTGCCACCCCGCCCTCCGGGACGAGTGACGCCTCGGTGACGACGCGATCGATTCCGTAGGCGTCGCGGATGATCTCGGCGGTCTCCGCGGCGCGCACGAGCGGGCTCGAGGCGAGCAGGTCGATCGATGCTACGAGCGATCGGAGCCCTTCGGCGCCTCGCTTCATCTTGCGGGCGCCGTCCGCCGTCAACGGGCGGAGCCGGTCGTCGTCATGGCCACTCGCCGCGAACTCATCGCGGTCCTCGGCGATCGCGTGCCGCACGACGATGAGGCGCACGGCAGCGCGCGTTAGGGTTTCTTCTCGGCGAGCGCCTTGATCGCGGGCGGCATGGCGAACGCGCTATCGGGCGCCGCGTCGTACTCGACACCCGTGAACGTCATCACCTGCTCCTGCCCCATCGCCTGCTGGGCGATCCGGGTGGCGAGTTTCTGCCCACCGAAGTCCTTGTAGTCGCTGATGAGGTTGGTCACTTCGATCGCGCCCGTCGGGCCCTCCTGCTTCGCGACGACCGCGACGAGCAGCCCGCTCGCGACGCTGTAGCAGTCGAACGATTCACGCCCGGACTTCCACGTGATCTTCACCTTGTAGCACGCCTCGCCGTTCATCTGGGTCTTTTCCACGGTCTCCGCCGAGGCGACGTTAGGCCCCTGGCGCGACGACACGCCGAATGACGTCTCCTCGCGCATGGTATCCAGCTCGCGGCCGGTGAGGAGGCGCGGCCCGGTCATGGGATGCAGCGACCACCCCGTCGTGCCATCGAACCCTTGTTCGATCAATCCGATGCCCGCGAGGTTGACTCGCATCACGGCCTTATTGGGGCGTGCCTGAGTCATCTGGACGTCGCCGGAGACTCCCGCACTCGGCACCTCGATCTTGCCCTTCGTGATGACGGATGTGTGCTTTGCCATGACCGCCGACACGTTCGTCGCGGCAACGTGCTTGGCGATCAGCTCCTTGGCCGACGGGAGCGCCGACGGCGCCTGCGCAACGAGCGGTCCCGCGCCGGCGAGCACCAACGGCAGGCTCACACCTACTCTGAGCGTCGCCGATCGAAGAGAGAGGAGAGACCTGCGCATTGTGTGCTCCTTGGGTCGGTATCGTTACGATCACGCGCCGGTCAGTTGGCGCCGAAGAAATATGTCCGCTCGCCCGGCCAGGCTGTACTGCTACCGTGAAGACGCGTTGGTCGGCCGAGCCCGCTCGATCCACCGAAGTGCCGCGTCGAGCGGCGCGTCCCGCCCCGCTCGAAGGTCCTCGTACGTGAGTGGCGCCACTTCGTCAGGCACTACACCCACCCCCTCGACGCGCGTGCCGTTCGGCGCCTCGAAGTCCGCCACCACATGCATCAGGACGTCCCCGTTCGGGAGCCGCGTCGTCATGGCCGGGAGCGCCTGCCCCGCCGTCCGCTCGCCGAAGACGCGTGCGCGACCGAGGCTCTGAAGGGCCACCGCGAACATCTCGGACGTGCTCGCAGTGAGCCCGTCGACGACGATCGCGAGCGGCCCGGCGAATGGCTCCACAGCGACGCCAGCGTCCGTGACACGTCGCGGGTTGGCCACGAACCGCATCTCCTCACCGCGCGTGCGCATCGTCCCAAGGGGCTGCGGCTCGTTCATGAAGTGACCCGCGACCCCCATCATCATCGCGGCAACGCCGCCAAGGTTACCGCGAAGGTCGAGCACCATTCCCGCGCACTCGCGAAACTGCGTCACGGCGCGATCCAGCGCAGGCATCACCGGCGGCAGCCAGTACTCGAACCGGATCACGCCGACGCATCGCCCGTCGTCCAGCGTGATCCGGCGCGCCTCGAGGCCGGCCGGAAGGGGCGGCAGGTTTCCGAAGCGTGACACGGGTCCGCGCAACGTATCGCGCACGACCGTGATCTCGCGGCTTGCTCCCCCGGCGTCGCGAACGACCACGCGCACCGGCGTCCCCGGCTGGCCAGACAGCGCGCGCATTGCCCCCGTGAGCACCATGACGCGGTGGATCCCCGCGGCATCGTCCGGGGGCGCGCGCGGTGGGACGACGCCGTCGATCCGCTCGACGAGCGCCCCCGGCTCGATCCCGGCCCGGTACGCGGCGCTCGCACTATCCACACGCCACACGGTCAGGCGCCCGTCGACGAGCCGAAGCACCATGCCCGCCGTGCCTAACGAGGGCGCGCCGGGCGCATCACCGCCAGGCGGAACACCGGCGGACGCCGGGATCACCGAGAAGTGTGACTCCCCGATTCTGCGTAGCATGGCGTCGAGCACCGCACGGAGCGCATGGGGCGATCGTGCCCGCGCGGCCGCCGGGCGTAGCTCGCGCCGCACGGCGTCCCAATCCAACCGGGTGACACGGCGGTGCTCGAGCGACGCTCCCACGGTACGCCACACCGAGTCGAACGTCACGAGCGCAGCGGTCGAGTCCAGGCGAACGGCACCGGCCATCGCCGTGTCGGGCACGCCCATACTGCCCGCGGCCGGCGCCTGCTGTGCCGCGAGTGCGACTCTCCCCGGCACTCCGGCGATGGCGGCGACGGTTACGGCGATTCGAACGATGTTTCGCACGCAGGGTCTCCGCGGTCGGACGGTGAGGGAGGCTCGGCTGCTGACCCGGCGCGCCCGATAAACGCGTAATCTGGCCAGTGCCACCGTGCAGGTGAAGGACGAGCGACTCGACGCCGCGTTCACGGTCCACGCCCGCTGGCGGGCCGATTTGTGCGCCGGCGCACACTTTGGGAGACTCCGCCGCCCGAACATCGCACGGCGCTTGCTGTGACAGCGATACTTCGCATGCGTCCAAATGGTGACCCGCACAGCGGTACCGGCGAGTCCCCGACTCACTTGCGCCTCGTCCGCGACAGTCATTAAAGAACACAGCATGCCAACACTCCGTGGGTCGCTCCGCGCCGCAATCCTGGCGCTCTCGCTCGTTCTGCCATCGGCCTCGGCAGGCGCGCAGCAGCTTTCGCCTGGCACGCGCGTCCGGGTGAAGTCCACTTCACTCGTCGCGCCAATCATCGGTGCGTTCCAGGGGATGCGCCGTGATACGCTCGTGATCATGGAGGAGGGGATGTCCGCGCAGCAGTGGACGTTCGCGAGCGCATCGGTCGACCGCCTCGAGGTGAGTACCGGAGTCAAGCGCGGCAACCGCGGGCCGATCACCCGCTGGGCGCTCATCGGCGCTGGTGTTGGCGCCGTCGCCGGGGTACTGGCGGCGTATGCCCTCGAGGGCAGCGGCGACTCCGAATACAACAACATCCTGAGCGGCGCCGTTGGCGCCGGCGTCGGTGCCGGCCTGGGCGCGGCGTGGGGATGGCGCGTCGAACAGGAGCAGTGGCGGTCGGTCCCGCTGCCGCGCCGAGTCGGTGTGATGCCCTCACGTACGGGCGTACGGCTCGTTTTTGGCACGTCGTTCTGACGACGAGCGCCATCGAGGCCGACTAGTCGCGTCGGCCTCGCTCCGACCAGCCTGAAGGCCGCTCCGCGCCTGCTATCGGCAACTGGGACTTCGCCCACTAGTTTGCTGTCGCCGCAACGTCCATCACGGCGACTTGCGCGGCGCACCGTTCCCAGACCTCGGACCGCAGCCCTCCACCGTTTATGTCATCGCCACTCGTCGGGGTGATCATGGGCAGCAAGAGCGACTACGAGCATCTTGCGCCCGCGTGCGCCCTCCTCGATGAGCTCCAGATCCCGTACGAGGCGCGCGTGGTGTCGGCGCATCGAACACCGGACTGGATGTTCGAGTACGCATCCACCGCGGAAGCGCGCGGGCTCCTGGCCATCATCGCCGCGGCCGGCGGCGCGGCGCACCTTCCGGGCATGGTTGCCGCGAAAACGCTGGTGCCGGTGTTAGGCGTGCCGGTGCCGGCAACGCTTCTCAACGGCGTAGACGCGCTCCTGTCGATCGTGCAGATGCCGGCGGGTGTTCCTGTCGGGACGCTCGCCATCGGCAAGCCGGGCGCGACGAACGCGGCGATTTTCGCGGCAGAGATCGTGGCGACTCACCAGCCCGAGCTACGCGAGCGCCTGCGCGCGTGGCGCGCCCAACGCCGTGATGACGTTTTGGGCCAACAGCTGCCGTAACGCGATGATCGAGCCCGGTTCGACGATCGGGATACTTGGCGGTGGACAGCTCGGGCGGATGACCGGGTTCGCCGCCCGATCGCTCGGCTACGACGTGCACGTGCTCGACCCCGACCCGAACTGCCCGGCGTCCGCAGTGGCAAGTCGCGTCGTCGCGGCCAGGTTCGACGATGCCGTGGCCGCCGCCTCCCTTGCCGAGCAGTGTGCGGTCGTCACCCTCGAGATCGAGCAGATCGGGTCCGGCGCGTTACACGCGGTCGCCGAGCGGGTGCCGCTCCGGCCCGGCGCGCACGCGGTGCACGTCATTCAGGACCGCATCCGCCAGAAGCAGTGGCTGGACGACCACGGATTCCCGGTGGGACCGTTCCGCGCAGTGTCCTCACGTGATGCATCCGCCGACGCCGTCTCACAACTCGGACCGTCCATCGTCAAGTCCACACACGGCGGCTATGACGGCCGCGGGCAGGCACGCGTCGACTCGGACGATGCGGCGGCACGAGCGTTCGACCATCTCGGCGGCAAGCCGTGCCTCGTCGAGCAGTTCCTGGACATCGAGCGCGAGTTGTCGGTGCTCGTCGCGCGCCGGCCCGGCGCGGGGTCGGCGGCGGACCTGGTGGTGTTTCCGCCGGCGCTGAACTTCCACGTCGCGGGCATCCTCGATTGGTCGGTGCTCGCCTCGTCGGTCCCCGCGGCAACCGTTAGGCAGGCGACGGAGCTCGCGCGCGGAATCGCGGAGCGCCTCGACGTCGAGGGGCTGATCGCGGTCGAGCTGTTCGAGGTGCGCGATGGCCGGTTACTCGTCAACGAGCTCGCGCCGCGACCTCACAACACCTTTCACGCGACCGAGCGTTCGTCT
>DASURJ010000528.1:0-4455 GCA_036280115.1 Gemmatimonadaceae bacterium | reverse complement strand
GGACGCACGATGGTGATCCGGTGGGAGCGTCGCGGGAACCGCGTGCTCCTGCGTGATGTGCGGTTCAACATCGTGGCCGATCCGAGCCACGAGATGGCGCGTGCCGTGGAAGCGTCCACGTTCTCGCCGGTCGTGACATCGCTGAACGTCGAGGCATACGGCCCCGATAGCGCCGCCGTCGTTGACGTCACGCGCCTCTTCACGGTGCCACCCGCCGAGCTGGGGCCGGGCGCGACACTGCGCGGCGTGCCGGACGTGAACCGCTCGCTCATCGAGCGTGTCGCGGCCTATCCCGAGAACGTCGAAGTCGAGGCACTGCTCACGGCCACGCCACCACCGACACCTAACGCGCCGATCCCGAGCCCGTTCCAGCCGCAGCAGGGCCAGTACGCCGGCTCGAACTCGCTCGTCATGCACTGGAGCATCGTGATGCTCCCGGAGAAGCCGATGATGGCGCGGCTCGCCGATTCGCGCGTCGGCTACTTCACGACGCAGCAGGTGGATTACAGCCGCCCCGAGCAGCGCGCGCAGCAGCGCACCTACATCCTGCGCTATCGGCTCGAGAAGAAGGACCCGAGCGCCGCCATCTCGGAGCCGGTGAAACCGATCGTGTATTACGTCGACCCGGCGACGCCGAACTGGCTCAAGCCCTACGTCCGGAAGGGGATCGAAGCGTGGAAGCCCGCGTTCGAGGCCGCCGGGTTCCGCAACGCCATCGTCGCGCGCGATGCCCCGACGCCACAGGAAGATCCCGACTGGTCGCCGGAGGACTCGCGCTACTCCGTCGTGCGTTGGCTGCCGTCGGACATCCCGAACGCGCAGGGGCCGAACGTCAACGACCCCCGCTCGGGCGAGATTCTCGAGGCGGACGTGTACATGTACCACAACATCATGGAGCTGCAGCGCATCTGGTACTTCACCCAGGTCGCGCACCTCGACCCGCGCGCGAGCGCGTGGCCGTACCCCGACTCGCTCATGGGCCGGCTCGTGGAGTTCGTCGTCGCGCACGAGGTCGGGCACACGTTAGGCTTCCCGCATAACCAGAAGTCGTCGTCGACGTACCCGGTCGACAGCGTCCGAAGCCGCACGTGGGTGCGTCGCATGGGACACACCGCGACGCTCATGGACTACTCGCGGTTCAATTACACGGCGCAGCCCGAGGACTCGATCCCGCTCGCCGATCTCGTCCCCGGGATCGGGCCGTACGACCTGTTCGCGGCGCGCTGGGGCTACGCGCCCATTCCGGGGGCGCGCACGCCCGACGATGAGCTCCCGACGCTCGACACGTGGGCGCGCGCGCAGGACTCGATCCCGTGGTACCGCTTCAACGTCGTCGGGTCGCAGGGCTCCGACCCGGGCGATCACACCGAGGCCGTCGGCGATGGTGACGCCGTCAAAGCAACCGGCTGGGGTATCAAGAGCATCAAGCAGATCGTGCCGCTGCTCATTCCCGCAACGAGCCACCGGTCCGGCGACGACTTCGGCGACCTCAATCAGCTCTACGGCGGGTTGATCAACCAGTGGACCACCGAGCTGTCACACGTCGTGAACGTGGTTGGTGGGACGCAGGCGCAGGAGAAGCGTGTGGGCCAGGAGGGCGTCCGCTTCACGCCACTCCCACGTGCTCGCCAGAAGACCGCGGTGCGCTTCCTCGTGGACAACGCCTTCGCCACACCGACGTTCTTTCTGCGCGAGGACGTGCTGCGGAAGATCGAGGTCGAGGGCGCGCTCCGTCGGATCAACAACGCACAGAACGCGATCCTCGGGCAGCTGTTCAACGATCGCCGCATGGAGCGCATGATCGAGCATCCGGCACTCGCGCGGAACGCGGCGGACGCATACCCGCTCGCCGAGATGCTGGCGGACGTTCGTGGTGGGATCTGGCGCGAGCTCTCCGCGGGGCAGGTAACGATCGATCCGTTCCGTCGCGAGCTGCAGCGGTCGTGGTTCAACCTCGCACGGAACAAGCTCAACCCGCCGCCGGTGCAGTTGCCGCCGGGAGTTCCGCCCCAGGTTGCGCAGCAGTTCGCTCCGGCGCGGGCGACGAGTGACGTCAGGTCGCTAATGCGGGCAGAACTCCGGGCGGTGCATCAGAGCGCGCGGGATGCGATTCCGCGTGCGACGAATTGGGAGACGCGCGCGCACCTCGAGGACATCCGCGATCAGATCAATCAGCTGCTGAATCCGCGTTGACTCACGCCGCCATCACGGCGCCGCCGGCCACGTCGATGATCTGACCGGTGATCCACGCGGCGTCGTCGGACGCGAGGAAGAGTGCCACGCGCGCCACGTCGTCCGGCGTGCCGAGGCGACGGATCGGGTGCGACTCGATGAGGCTCTGCTTCAGGTCCTCGGGGATAAGGGCGCCGGTTCGCTCGGTGATGATCGTTTCCGGCGCGATGCAGTTGACACGGATGCCAAACGGTCCCACCTGCGTGGCGAGGTGCTGCGTGAGCATCTGCAGCCCCGCCTTCGCCGCCGCGTACGGGATGGGTGATCGCGGGTGGGCGCGGCGTGCGGCGGCCGTCGAGATGGTGATGATGTTACCGGTGCGCCGCGCCTTCATGCCGGGCAGGACACTCTTCAGGAGGAGAAACGGCGCGGTGAGGTTCAGGTCGATGGACGCGCGCCATCCTTCCTCGCTCGTTTCCTCGAGCGGCCCGGGCATCGTGGGATTGCCACCCGCGTTGAGGATGAGGATGTCGATGGGCCCGAGTGCCCGCTCGGTCTCTTCCCGGATCCGCTCGATGTCCGCGGCGCGCGTGACGTCGGCGACGACGGAGATCGCCTGCCCGCCCGCGCGCACGATGGACTCGCGCACGCTCGCGAGCGCCGTCGCATCCCTGCCGTTGAGGACAACCCTCGCGCCATGCTCGGCGAACGCTCGCGCGATCCCGGCCCCGATGCCCCGCGAGCTGCCGGTGACCACGGTGACCTTGCCGTCGAATGTTTTCACGTCGCCTCTCTCCACGGGTCGTCAGGCCACGGCGGTCGCGTCGCGGTGCTGCCGAGCGGCGCGGATACCGGCCACGAGCACCACGACAATGGCGATGTGATAGATCACATCGGGAACAGTGCGAGGCCCGACGCCCACCGCGATCGTGCCGATGCCGACCAGCGTGCCTATCAACGCGATGGTCTGGGCGATCGCGCCAGCCCGCGCGGTCCACGCCGGCTGCACGAACGACGCTACGAGGCCGAGCAGGAGGACGGTTGCGAGTATCGACTCGGCAATGCGCGCCTGCGGGTGCTCATAGCCCGCCACGAGCATGCCGGAGTGAATCGTCGCGGCGATGGCAAACGCCGCCGCCTCACACAGAAGAAAGACGCGTGTGGTGCGCATGCGCGCTACCTCGGAGGATGTGGTTCGCGAACGTTTCGCCGAGTCGTAGCGCCGCAAGCCCGATCAGGAGGTGCAGCACGCGGATGACCCAGTGCCATGGGCCGATGAGCAGTGCAGTTTGCGTCATCCCGAGGGCAGGAAGGGCGATCACCAGGAGTACCGCCGCGACGATCATGCCGCGCTGGGCGCCGGTGATTCCGGCGAAGATGGTGAGAATGAGGATCGCGATGGTGAGGATGAGGCCCGTCATCATATGCAGCGGAACCAGGTTGATGGCGCGCCCGATCCAGAAGAGGAGTCCCGTGACAATCTGGACTATTCCGACAATGCGAACGATCCATTGTAGGATCGCGGTTGTGGCTCGCATGGGATGCCTCCGGTGGCGAGTGAGGCGCGCGGCATCGTCCGCGCGACACTGATTAACTATACTCACAGTATAATCAACTCTGTAGTGCCGCACGAATGACGCCACGGCCATACCGCATGCAGGCTCGGCAGGCGGCTGCCGACGAGACGCGCGCCCGGATCGTGAAGGCCGCGCGACGTCTGCTCAGCGCGAAGCGGGGAATCGCCGCGTTCACGATCGACGCGATTGCGGCGGGCGCGGGCGTTTCGCGGATGACCGTCTATCACCAGTTCGGGTCGAAGACGGGGCTCATCGAAGCGGTATTCGATTCGCTCGCGATCGTGACCGCCGGCGTCCCTCGGCTGCGGGCGGCGCTCGAGCTCACCGATCCGCTCGAGACGCTCGATGCGTTCGTGGCGACGTTCGGCGAGGTATGGCAGAAGGACCGCATCGTGATTCGGCGACTGCAGGGACTCGCTGCCACGGACGCAGAGTTCGCGCGGGTGTGGCACCGCCGAGAGGAGCGGCGGCGTGAGGGGTTGCGCACGATCGTCGGGCGCCTGGCCGCGAAACGGGGACGAACGGCGGTGGTTTACGACACCGACGTGCTCACCGACGTGCTGTTCGCCCTCATCGCATTCGAGACGTACGATGTCATTGCGGGGGCGCGGCGTGAGTTCGAGGCCGTCGCGCCGATCATCGGACAACTCGCGCGGAAGGCGCTCGGCGTCGATGCCGGCGGGTCAAGTCACCGATGAGCACGCGG
>DASURJ010000527.1:0-2893 GCA_036280115.1 Gemmatimonadaceae bacterium | reverse complement strand
GCGGCGACGGTAGCGCGTAACCACACGCCCACGTGTCAGCCAGTCGCACGCTTCGCCGCCGCAACACCTGGCGTCGCACGAGCCACCCCACAGCCAGGGTTGCCAGCAACGCCAGCGCGACGACACTCACCCACGCCGTGTCGCGCACGACGGCGGTTGCCCCGTCTACCACGGTTGGCGACGCCCTCGCAATGGCGGCCGCGACATCCACGACCGGCAGAACGCCAAAGGCGGGCGCAACGCCCAGCAGCACGCACGCGCCGCAAAGCACGAACATCGGTACCAGCAGGGCGCGCGACACCTCGTGTGCACCTGCGGCTGCCGCGGTTCGCGGGTGACCCAAAAACACGACGCCCGAGACCTTGACGAAGCACGCCAGTGCGAGTGCGCCGATCAACGCCAGCGCGGGGACACCGAGCGCCGCGAGGCGCAGTGCATCCGCCGTCTGCGCCGCCTGGAACAACCCCACGTAGACGATCCACTCGCTCACGAAGCCGTTGAGCGGCGGGACACCGATGATCGCAGTCGCGCCGATGAAAAACGCGACCCACGTGTACGGAACACGTTTCGCGAGCCCGCCGAGCGCCTCCATGTCGCGCGTGCCGGTCGCGTGATACACAGCACCGGCCCCAAGAAAGAGCAGGCTCTTGAACAGCGCACGGTTGACCGTATGCAACAGCGCGCCAGCGTATCCGATCACCGCAATACCGGGGTACCCATAGGCCGAGCCTAACGAGCCAACGCCGATGCCGATGCCGATGATCCCGATGTTCTCCACGCTGTGATAGGCGAGCAACCGTTTCACGTCGTGCTGCGCGAGCGCCCAGAGCACGCCGAGCACCCCGGAACCGACGCCGAGGACGAGCATCGCCCACCCCCACCAACGTGGCGGTGCGCCGCCAAGCATGCTCACGACGCGCAGGATCCCGTAGATCCCCGTCTTGATGACAACGCCAGACAGGAGCGCCGAAACGTGCGTCGGCGCCGACGAGTGAGCGGGGGGCAGCCAGAAATGAAACGGAAAGAAGCCTGCCTTGAACCCGAAACCAAAGACCGCCAGCGCCAGGATCACCCCACCGCCACTCGGCAACTGTGGCGCGGCGTTCGCGAGCGCGGTGAATGACCAGTCGGGCGCATAGGCACCCCACGCCGCGAACATCGCGAAGAGTGCGAGCGTCCCGGTATGTGTCGCGATGATGTAGATGAGCCCCGCGCGCCGCGCGTCGGCCTTCTCATCCTCGTAGACGATGATCAGGTACGAGCCGACCGCCATGAGCTCCCACGCGATCAGGAACGGCACGACCGATTGCGCCGTCACCACGAGTTCGAGGGCCGCAATGAGCACCGCGAACACCAGGTGCGCGTACCACACCGGCCGCCCTGCGCGATCCGGCGCCAGGTGCGCGGTGCCGAACGCGACACAGGCCGCTCCAACGAACGCGATGGTCGCGACGAACACCGCAGCGAGCGGATCGAGCGCGAACACCCAGTCTCCCCCCGGGACCGACGACGGCACCGTGACGGCGACGCGCGCTCCCGACACCAGAACGGCAATCGCCGCCGCACCGGACGTTAGGCACCCACCGATCACGAGCACGCCGAAGATCCGATCGGCCGCGGGGCGCCGGCGCAACGCCCAGGCGGCCGCCGCCCCGGCGAAAATGAGCGCGACACCGATGAAGAAAACGGCGATCACGGCTTGGCGAACGACCCCGTGGTCTGCGTGGCTTCCACCATCGCCACGCGGTCGATGATCGCCTCCGCCGGCGCGCGATCACGCAGCAGGCTCCGCAGCTCCTCGTCCCGAAGCAGAAAGCCGAGCTGCCCGAGGATGCGCAGGTGGACGGGCACCGTGGGACTCACAACCATGAAGAGGGCGTGGACCGGCTTGCCGTCCAAGGCGTCGAAGTCCACGGCGCGTTGCAACACGCAGAGCGTCACGAACGGCTGGGCGACGTGGAGCACGATCGGATTGCGCACGTGAGGGATGGCGATCCCGTCGCCAATCCCCGTCGACCCCATCGCTTCACGCGCCTCCAACACGCTGAGCAGCGCGTCGCGGTTCTGCTCCGGGGGCAGTGGAAGCCGCGCGACGAACGCGCGCAGCACGCCGAGCTTATCGTCGGCAGCGACGTCATGGAAGATCCCGCCCGCGCGCAGCAGCTCGGAGATCGGCGGCACCGGATCGGGGGCGCGGCGCGCATGTTCGAGCAATCGGCGAGACACCTGGACACCGTGCTCGACCGCCCATTCCCAGAGCTCGACGGCGTTCAGGTAGACGCGCTCGTCTGCCTGATGCACGGGGAGATCGCGATCCGTGATCCAGCGTCGGAGGACGGCGTCGGTCACGCCGAGATAGCCCGCCGCCTCGCGTAGGGTCAGTTGCATCGACCGAAGGTGACGCCGCCGCAGCCGCTGCGTGAGGGCCGGGCGGCGATTCTATTGACCGGCTGTCCAACAAGGTCGTACATCTTATCGAGTGGGTGTCCAACGTCAATACCGTTGGAGTTCGCCGTGCTCGTCCCGATAACTCGTCACTACGCCCGCGGGTCAGGTCGGCTTTCTTCGACGAGCCCGTCGATCCGGCGCTCCGTCGTTCGACGTGTCTACGGAACCCCTCGGAGACCCACCCATGCGCCCCGCCCTGCTCGCCTTCGCCGCCACCAGCGTCATCGCATCGGCCCTAACGGCACAACAGCAAAGGCCACAAGGAGATACGCCAGGCAAAACGAGCCCCGCCGGCCATTACGCCGACGTGAACGGCGTGCACCTGTACTACGAGACCCACGGCACCGGGAAGCCGCTCGTGCTGCTGCACGGAGGGCTCGGCGCCGGGGGAATGTTCGGCGACAACGTCGCCCTCCTCGCGAAGGGAAGACAGGTCATCGTCGTC
>DASURJ010000526.1:0-4208 GCA_036280115.1 Gemmatimonadaceae bacterium | reverse complement strand
CTTCGCTGGCGAGACGGTACCTGCCTAACGGGATGTCGTGCAGGAACGCCGTCTCGCCGATCGGGCCACCCCCGCGCGTGAGCGCCGCTCCCGTGCGCGTGAACGTGATGCGCTTGCCGGTGCTGCCGTCGGCGAGCGGGCCGATGGGCGTGAGCGTGAAGGTGATGACCGCGTCGCCCGGGAACTCGCTCGTCATGGCCGTCAAGTAGGCGCCGTAGTACGACCCGGGGTTGTTCGGATCGTCGTTCGTGATGCACCGCTTCAAACCATTGAGCCGAAGGACGAAGTCGCGCACGATCCCCTTGTCGGACATGACGCGCTCGCACCCGCCGTTCACCCGATGGAGCCAGAGCTCACGATACGTCTGCCCGTCGTACTCGATGTCCGCGAAGCCGTCGACGCCGTAATGCCCGAGCGGAACGCGAACACGGTAGTTCCCGTTTCGGTCGGTCTTGGCGGTGATCGACGTGCCGCGCGCCGCGCCGGTAGCGCCGGCGATGCGAATGGTCGCTCCGGCGACCGGGCGCCCGCCGGCAGTCCGCACGGTGCCTTTCACGACGTTCGGCTCCTGGACGGTGCCCGGATGGCTCGCGCTGAGGACAGGAGTCCGGAGGGCGGCGTCGACGGGCACGGCGCACGCGAGCCCGAGCGCCAGGCGAACGGCGCGCGAGCGGAGGGGTTGAACGAATGACACGTCAGCTCTCTCGAGAAGGTGGGCCGATGGCGGGCGCCGGCGCGCCCGCGAGTGCCGGTAACCGGCAACGGGGGCGGTACGATTGGTCCCGGACCGGCCGGAGTCAAGTGTTTACGCGGACTCCCGACACGCGCGCCGGCCGGTGTCCGACGCGTTACCCTATCAGCTGCTCGACCGCGCGTTTCCCTTCGCCGGTGGCGTCCCGCCAGTTCTGGTGGCCGTTGAGCTCCGCGTTCGCGAACGCAACCCTCCCTACCGGCTGCCTGAGTACCTCGGGGGCCGCCGGTTTGCCGTTGCGCCCGAAGTAGAACCCTGGTGCCGGGCACACGTACGCGTGGCCCCAGCGGTTGAGGATGATCCCGGCAACGTCCGCGCGCGGGTCGAACCCCGCACGACCGAACAACCTGACGAGCTGCTCGCGAATCCTGACCTCGTAATCGCGGTACGTCGTGGACAGCATCTCGGTGCGCGCTGCCACCGCTTGCGGCTCGAGCGGAGTCCCCGGACGCTCGAACGGGATGTAGAACGTCAGGATCGTCGGGCGGTCCGGGTGGAGTTGTGGGCGGTAATCGCCAATGACCATCGACTGGCGGAGGTTGCAGAAGAACCCGAACTGGTCGCGGTAGCTCGCCGCGGTGAGCCCGAGGTCGTACATGAAGCGCCAGCGCCGGAGCGCGACGTTCACCACGAGCATTGGCGCCCGCACGAAGTCCGCGAACGCGTCACGATGATTCTCGGGCACATCGGCCACGATGTACCGGGACGTCCACGCGCCATTCGCCATCACCGCCCCGCCAGCGACCGTCTTGTGGAGGCGACCGTTCATCGCGTACACGACTTCGACAGAGCCGTTAGGCATGTTCGTCACGCGCACGACCGTGGCGCCAAGGCGGATGCGCGTCGGGTTGTTCGGCCGGTCCAGCGCCTCGAACCGCACGGCCGCATTCATGACGCCCGCGAACCCGTCGCCCGTAATGGCATCCGGGACGAGCTTCTTGAGCGCATGCCGCATGATCCCGTCGTTCCCGCCGGGGAATGACGACCCGAACGGAAGCGTATCGGCCAGCTTGTGCGACGGGCGGCGGCCCGATTGCCCGTTGCCCGTACTCGGCAGCCCGATCTGCGCGGCGCACATCGCCGATATGACATCACTCCCCAGGCCGCCGGCGGCGCCAGCGAGAATCGGGTCGACATAACGCGCGACCGCGGGGTCCAGCCCGACGTGGTCGACGAGCAGCTGTTCGTACGTCATGCCGTCGAGCCAGCGTGGGAGGTCGTTTCCCTCGTACACGCGTGGGTTCGAGCGCCAGCGACGGAAATCGGCCTTGAGCTTCTCGGACCAGGGGGCATCGCTCAGGCCGGCGCCGAATGCGTCGCGAACGAGCCGGAGCGTCCCGTTAGGCTCCCTGAAGAAGTAGCCGTGGCTCGCGAACTCGTCGGCCCAGAGCTGCGGGTAGTAGTGGTCACGCGCCATCTCCAGTGGCGTCACGCCCGCGGCCCATTCCTGATACTCGAACGACTCCGGACCGTACGGCAGTCCCAGGTCCTTCCAGTAGTCCCCCGCCCACCCGCTCGGCAGCCGCGTCCCGAAGTCGTTGGACCCCTGGGGGCCGATGAGGTGGACGCCGTCGACGTCGAACTCGTTGCGCTTCGCCTCGCCGCCAATCATCGGGTGGTTGTCGAGCACGAGCACCCGGCCGCCGCGAAGCTTCTGGAAGAAGGCAGCAGCGCCGAGTCCCGACAGCCCTCCGCCGACGACGATGAGGTCGTAGCGCTCACCCGTGTCGACCGCCTGCCGTCGCGCCGAGTCGCCGCCTAACGTCCCGTCGCGGAGCGCGTGCGCGGTGGTGACCGCGGACCACATGTTGCCGTGCGACCGGGCGTAATCGCCCACGCCGCCCGGTCCCTCCCACGCCGCCGCGCTCGGCTGTTGGGCGAGGAGCGGCGCCTTCGCGTGGAGCAGGACCGCCCCGCTCGCAAGTAACGTCGAGTTGAGAAAGTCGCGGCGCGTGATCGGCACGTCGACGCCAAGGTCGCGCTCTGTGCTGTCGAGGGAATGCGAGTCAGCTGCCATGTGCGTCACACAAGGTCGTGGTCATTCCGAGCGAGCGCAGCCGGGTGCCCGCTTGCGGGCGATGAGGAATCGTAGCTGTCATTCCGAGCGGAGGCGCCGTCAGGCGCCGCAGTCGAGAATCGCAGGGCTGCTGGTAGAGGGCCCCAATGCCGGGACGACTGCGATTCCTCATCACCGGCTTCGCGGGTGCCGGCTCGGAATGACCGGTAAAAACGGGAATGTGAACGCCTTCGGTGCGCAACGACACCCCATGACGGTCAGCAGGTCGCGTTTCGTCGTATTTTTCAGGCATGACGCAGCCAGTACCGGCCCCGACCCCGACCCCTTACGAGCAGCTCGGCGGCGACGCCGGCATCCGGCGTCTCGTGGATCGGTTTTACGACCTCATGGATAGCTCGCCGGAGGCGGCGGCCGTCCGGGCCCTGCATGCGACGAGCCTCAAGGCGTCGCGCGAGAAACTGTACCTTTACCTGACGACCTGGACCGGTGGGCCGCCGCTCTACACGGAGCGGTACGGTCACCCGCGCCTCCGGATGCGGCATTTCCCGTTTCGGATCGGGATCCGGGAGCGCGACGAATGGCTCTGGTGCATGGACCAAGCTCTCGACGAGCACGAGATGCCGGACGATCTACGCGCGTTCCTGCGCGAACGTCTTCATGCGCTCGCCGACCACATGCGCAATCAGCCGGACTGACCTCCAGCTGGCTCTTGCTCTGCAGGCGTACCGCCCGCCGGCACCTTCGCACCGTCGATACGGATGTGTGGCAGCAGGTCGGCGCCGTTAGGCGGAGGAAGCCTGGCCGGTGCCGGCAGCGCGTTCTCGTCGGCTGGTGTTGATGCCGGCATGGGGGGCGGCGTGGCGGCACCCCCAACGCTCGCGGTCGGAGGCTCCGCCAGTCGCCGGGTGAGCGCGTTGAGCATGTCGATCGGCACCGGAAAGATCGTCGTTGAGTTGTTCTCCGCCGCGATCTCCGTGACCGTCTGTAGGTAGCGCAGCTGGAGCGACGCCGGATGGTTCGCCATCACCCGCGCCGCCTCGGCGAGCGTCTCGGACGCCTGCAGCTCGCCCTGGGCGTTGATCACCTTCGCCCGCCGCTCGCGCTCCGCCTCAGCTTGCCGCGCAATGGCGCGCCGCATTGCCTCGGGGAGCTGCACGTCCTTCACCTCGACGGCCGAGATCTCGACGCCCCAGAAGTCGGTACGCTCATCGATGATCTGCCGGAGGAGATCGTTGACCTTCCGACGGTCGGCGAGTAGCTCGTCGAGCTCGACCTGGCCGAGGACCGAGAGGAGCGTCGTCTGCGCGAGCTGGCCGGTGGCGAAGAGGTAGTCCTGCACCTCGAGGATCGCGAGCGCGGGATCCGACACCCGAAAGTAGAGCACCGCGTTCACGGTGACGGAAATGTTGTCGCGCGTGATGACTTCCTGCGGCGGGACGT
>DASURJ010000525.1:0-4525 GCA_036280115.1 Gemmatimonadaceae bacterium | reverse complement strand
GTCGCGTGACGCTCATCGAACCTCCGCCGCGCCGAGCAGCCGGCGCTGGAGCGCGACGACGAGGCCGATCATGAGCGCGAGCGCCACGCCGATGGTCGCCGCGTAGCCCATCTTCTGGTAGGAGAACGCGTTCGTGTAGAGGTACAGAACGAGCGAGCGCGTGCGCCCGAGTGGGCCACCTCCCGTCATCACGTACGGCTCGATGAACAGCTGGAAGCCGTTGATCGTCGAGAGTGTGACCACGAGGATCGTCTGCGGGAGCAGCAGCGGCAGCGTCAGAAAGCGAAACCGTTGCCACGCCGACGCCCCCTCGAGCTCGATGGCCTCCTGACAGCTCCGGGGGATGTACTGCAGACCGGCGAGGTAGATGATCACGTAGAACCCAACGTTCTTCCACGTGACCATCACGGCGATCGCCGGCATTGCCGTAGTGGGATCCGTGAGCCACGGCACCGGCGCGAGCCCGAGCCGCACGAGGAGTCCGTTGATGAGCCCCACGTCTGTGGCGTAGAGCGAGTTCCAGAGGATCGCGACGACCGCGCCGGAGATCACGACGGGCAGGAAGAACGACGCACGCCAGAACCCGCGAAACGCGAGACGCCGGTTGAGCGCGAGGGCGAGGGCGAGCGCCGCGACGATCTGCAGCGGGAGGTGGATCGCGAGAAACACCCCCATGTTGAGCACCGCGCCCCAGAAGCGCGCATCCTGCGCGAGCAGCCGCACGTTGTCGAATCCCGCGAACGTCGGCGTAGTGACGAGATCCCATCGCAGGAACACGAGCACCAGCGCGAACACGATGGGATAGATCGCGAACGCCGCGAGAAAAACGGCGTATGGGGTGGTGAGCACCCACCCAGTCCGTTCCTCGACGTTTGCTCGTTCAGTCATTGTCGCGCGCCGACAATCTTCCTCGCTTCGTCAGCGGCGCGGGCGAGCGCCTCCCTGACGGGAACCAACCCGTACACCGCCCCGGCCTCGTACGCCTCCCCCAGAATGTCGAAGATCTCCACGACGTCCGGGTCGAGATCGAGATCGCGCGTTCGTTCGACGTAGCGCGCATACGTCGTCAGCGTCGGCCAGCGCTGGAGCGAGAGGCTGAAGCGCCGATCGTCCGCGAGCGCGCGCCGGTACGGCAGCTGGCTCGCCTCCTCGATCAGCATGCGGTCGGCGGCCGGCGACGTCAGATACGCGACGAAGCGTGAGGCAGCGTCCGGGTGACGCGTCGTCGAGAAGATCGCGATGCTCCGAAGATCGGCGAATGCATAACGATCGCTCGCATCCACGCCGTCAGCGGCCGGAATCGGTGTCACGTCGTACCGGAGCCCCGGGACCTTGAGCTCGTCCAGCTCGCGTACGAACCACGGGCCGATGATCTTCATCGCCACGGTGCCGTCCGCGAACGGGTCGCGCCCGATCGCGAAGTTCGTCTTCGGCAACAACCCCTCGGCGAACCCGTGCCGCAAGAGCTCGAGCGCCGCGACCGCCGCCTCGTTCTCGAAGACGACCTCGCCATCGACGACGAGCGTCTTCCCGCCCGAGCTCGCGAGGTACAGCGGGTAGAAGTCGTAGAATCGCTCGTACCAGGTGGTCTTGAGCGGCGCCCAGAGCGCCCACCGATCCTTTCGGCCGTCACCATCGGTGTCGCGAGCGAGACGCCGGAACGCGTCGAGCAGCTCGGTCTGCGTTCGCGGCGGCGCGACCCCGGCGGCGTTGAACAGATCGACGTTGTACATCAAGAGCTCGGGATTCGTCTTCCACGGAAACGCGTAGATCCCGCCGTCCGGCAGACGCAGCGACGACAGCATCGCCGGCCTGGTCCGTTCGCGGAGGCGCGCTGCCGTTGCTGGTCGATCGTCGAGCCGCACGACGCCGCCGGCCCTGACCAACCTCGCGAGCAACGCTGACGAGACGTTCGACGACACGTCCGGCGTCGCGTTCGCGACGATCGCGGCGAGCAGCACCTCCTCGGTGGAACGCCCTGCGGGGAGCGGCTGCACTCGCACCTGCACGTCGGGATTTTCGGCGTTCCACGCCGCCACGAGGCGGTTCGCGAGCCTGACCTCCGCGGGATTCGCGGCGGGCCAGTAGGTGAGCGTGATCGGGCCGGCGGGGCCGGCTTGTCGATCGATGTCCAGTCCGCCCGCCGAGTTGCGCCGGAGGATGAGGCGTTCTCGATCGGGACCGGTGAACTCACGGGTCTCCGGGACATCGTGCAACGACGTTGCCCGCGCGCCGACCGGGCGATACCGCAGGTGTGTCACCGCGTCGGGATTGCTCGTCACTCGCTGGAGCGCGAGCAGCGCCTCGATCGTCGACTCGGCGCCGGAGTTCCGGTTGATCTTCATCGGAGTCGCGTCGTCGATACCGTCGAACGTGCGGCCGGTGCGCTCGTCGTACATGCCCTCACCCGCCGGGTTCATGCCGACGAACCACGATGCAACGAGGCCGGCGAGCACGGCATAACGCGATTCGCCGGTTGCCTCAGCGAGCGCGAGGTACCCCTCGACTATGGGGCTCATTCCGTACGCGATCTGCGGAAACCACTTCACCTCGCCGTTAGGCGACACCTCGGCCGGTACCTGTCCAGCGAGCAGGAAGCGCGACCAGAGCCCATCTGCTTCACGCCGAGCGGCGGTTGCGAGGTCTGGGCGCTCGAGTACGATGGCCGCTTCAGCGAGAGCGGCCGGGACGCGGCTCCCCCACGCGTGCCATGTCGCGTCAGGCTGGTCGAGGTGCGCGCCCCACGGTGGGCGTCGAGCGTCGCCGGCCGAGAGGGGAACCAGGAGCGCCGCGGCCCGCGCCGCGAGCGCGGCGAGGTCGGGCGATGGATCAGCACCGTACAGCGCGAGCAATCCGAGGAGTGCCTCGGCGGTTGCGGTCGCGGACTCGCCAATGAGGCGCCCGGCATTGATGTCGAGGGCGAGCCGCCGTACGGCGCGATCCAGCACGGCGCGGAGCGTCGAGACCCGGGCGGAATCGTCAGGACCGAGCACGCGTACCGCCTCGCCTAACGCCCACACCGCCCGCGCGCCCCAGTACGTCATACTCTTTCGGCTCGTCGGACCTGTCCGGTTGAGGCGGCCCAGCGTGTCGACGAAGTTGATGAACTCGCCATCGCCCTGTTCCATAGCGGCGACGAACGCCAGGAGGCCGAGTGCTTCGTCGCGAGCGAGTGTGTCCGCGGTGAGCTCGTACTGGCGGAGGTAGGCGACCGCGGCGCGCGCTACGTCATCGAGGCTCGCGATGCCTTCGTGGCCGTCGCGGGCCGGGGAGCCCGTGGGGCGGTAGTCAGGCGCCGTGGCGTAAAGCGCGACGACTCGGGTCGGACGTCCGTTGACGGTCAGGTCGCGCGACAGGTGGCGGAGATGGTCGAACGAGAGGCTGATGAGCGGCGCGCTTCGCGGCGGGTCGGCCGGCGTTGGTTCCTGGCAAGCCGAGAACAGCAGTGAGCCGCAGAGAGCGCGGCTTGTTCTCGTCAAAGCGCGAAACGTCCCGAGGCCTGCGCGCACCCTCACAACGGTACCCCACCCTCTCCACGCGAGATTGCGCGCTCGAGTGACGTGATGAGCTGCGGCTTCGACACTCGGGCGCCAGCCACGGACACGTCCGCCGCTCCGTAATAGACCAGAAAATGACCGTCCCGTTCGATGAGTCCCTCGGGGAAGACCACTCGCACACCGGTCCGGAAGTTCGCCATGTCCACCTGCGGAATACTCTGCCGCTCGATCTCGTACGATGCCTCGGGCGCGAGCGCCGGGGCACCGGAGACGTACCGCACCGTCTCGGGGTGCTCGCGGTCGAGGACGCACCAGCCCATGGAATAGACGTTCCCTTCCTCTATGGTCGTTGCGCCGTGGAATGGGAAGAGCCAGCCGAGTGGCGTGGCGATCGGCGGGGCGCCTGCGCCCACGCGCGCGCTTCGCCATGTCCCGGGCCGTGGCCCGACGAGCGGCGTCCCGGTGGCGGGCCACTCGTCCTCGAGCGACGCCACGCGAGCACAGACGATGCGCGGCATGGGGCGATGGAGAATGACATACTGGCCGTCGACCTTCTCGGGGAAGACCACGCAGTTCTTGTTGTCACCGGCGATGCGCGGCCCGTGACGTTGGTACCGCTCCGGCGCGAGGAGGTCATCGGTGGTGACGAGACAGACGCGCGGTCCCGCGGACGAGTACCCGGTGTACGTGATTGCATAACGCCCCTCGTCGGCGAGCCAGGTGATGCGTGGGTCCTCGACCCCCCAATCTTCGTACGGCGCTTCGCGCGCGACGGCTGGCTGGTCGAGGATCTCGTCGATGCACGTGCCGTCGTCCGACAGGGCGAGAGCGAGAGACGATCGACGCGTGTCACGCTCGAATACCCTGACGAGCAGCACGACGCGCCCGCTCGCGTGGTCCACGGCGGCGCCAGGGTTGAACGCGCCGGACGCGTACGCGAAGGCAATGTCCGCCGGCCGAACCAACGGGTTCGCCGCGAACCGCTCCAGCGGTGCGGTGATAGCGGCTTCAGTGCCCATCGCACCAGC
>DASURJ010000524.1:0-7180 GCA_036280115.1 Gemmatimonadaceae bacterium | reverse complement strand
TTTGCTCGAAGTTCGAGGGGCTGGCGAGCTTCGAGACACCGAAGAAGATCGCGCTGCTCGAGCACGACTTCTCGGTGGAGAGCGAGGAGCTCACGCCGACGCTCAAGGTGAAGCGGCGCGTCGTGGAGCAGAACTACAAGGCGATCATCGACGCGCTCTACGTCGAGCGTCCGTAGGCTGGCGGCCAACGGCGGGGCGATGTTCATCGAGCTCGTGGATGCCCTGCGGTGCCTCGAGCCACACGAGGACACGTGGCTCGTGGCGTCGGTGACGCGGTGGGACGGCAGGCACATTCTGGACGGCGTGCTCGGCTGCCCCGTTTGTCGGCGCGAGTACGTCATCGCTGATGGCGTTGCGTGGTTCACCGACCCGGTGATACTTCCCGGCGCTCCTCGCCTAACGACTTCAGCACCGGCCGCTTCCTCGGACCGCGTCGCGCGCGCGGCAGCCTTGCTCGGCTTGACCGATGGAGGCGGCACGATCGTGCTCGGGGGTGACTGGGTGGAGTGTGCCGACGCGCTCGTCGAGCTCGGTGCCGGTCAGGTGGTCCTCGTGAACGCCGTGCCGTCCTCGGCAGGCGCGCAGGAAGTCTCGTCGATCGCAATCGGGGGAAGGCTTCCGTTCGCCGCCGGCGCGCTGCGCGGCGTCGCCCTCGGCGGCGAGGCGGCGACCGCGCCTCTGGTCGCGTCGGGTGTCGGCGCGCTCAGGCCGCGAGGACGGCTGGTCGCGCCGTCAGCGGTTACGGTTCCGGATGGCGTGACGGAGCTGGCCCGCGACGCCGAGGACTGGGTCGCGGAGCGCGTCGGGGTGATTTCGCCGCTGATAGGGATTAGGGGGCGGCAGGTGTAAGCGAACGACGAACGGCGAAGCGCGAACGGCGAAGCGCGAACGGCGAAGCGCGAACGGCGAAGTGCGAACGGCGAAGTGCGAACGGCGCCGTATGCATTCCGCCTTTCGAACCGCCCTTCGTGCTTCGCCCTTCGTGCTTCGCCGTTCGCGCCTCGCCCTTCGCCGTTCGCCCTTCGCTTTCCGCCCTCAGTCGTTAGGCGCCCGCACCAACCCTGCCTCACGCGCGACCTCGATGCGATGCCACACCGAGCTCGGGAGCGGAACCCGCGCCGAGGGTGGCGCGAGGACGAGCGTCGCGCCCGACGCGCTCGCCATCCGTGTGAACGGTTGCCCCGCAGGAAACCCCACCTTCGTTCCTTCAGCCTCGCCGGTCGCGGGCACGAGCGTGAGCAACCCACCGTCCGCGAGCTGGGCGCTGCCGTCGATGGCGAGCTGAGGGCGATCCGGATAGACGGCGGTCAGGTTGAACGATCCCGGAGCGAGGACGAGCTCGACCTGGGTAGCACCCGCAAACGCCGTCGAGTCGATCGGTGTGGCGAGCACCCAATGTCCGTATGGCGAGGTCGTCTGCGTGCGCGGCGCGTCCACGCCGAACGTTCGCTTGATCGCGTTACACGCGGAGAACGCCGGGGTGATGGCGAGGGCGAGCAGGAACGTCGCGATGTGGCGCGGTGGCATACTGATCTCCGGCTGACACCGCCAGGCCCAAGTGCAGGAACCGCGCCCCCAAAAGCCGCTCAGCTGTGGGATAGCCGCAGCTCGTCGACGTTCATCTCGGGCGGTCGAGTCACCGCGTACAGCACCGCATCGGCCACGTACTCGGCACGGAGCATCACGGCGCGCGGCGTGAAGCCGGGACGAGCGTCTGGATCGACGGGGCCCCAGAGTGTCGTGTCGACCGGGCCGGGCGACACGAGCGTGGTACGCACGCCGCTCCCGCGCAGCTCGAGGCGGAGGACTTCGTGCAACGCCCTCACCCCGTGCTTGCTCGCGGCGTACGCGCCGTTCTCGGGAAACACGGCTCGGTCGGCGACCGAACCAACGGTCACGATGTGGCCGTCGCCTCGCGCTCGCATGGCGGGGAGAAACGCTCGCAGAACCAGGAACGGCGCTACGAGGTTCGTGTTCACGGTCGTCGTGAAGGTTGCCACCTCCATCTGCTCGACAGTCGCGAGCTCGAACGCGCCTGCGTTGTTTACGAGAATGTGCGGCGCACCGCCGAGCTCGCGCTGAATGCGCTGCGCCGTGGTTGCGACTCGATCGGGCTCGGTCACATCGCACACGACCGTCGTCGCGCGCTCACCGAGCTTCTCGGCGTGTTCCCGCAGTGCGTCCGCGCTCCGCGAGATCATCGTGACGCGTGCTCCCGCGTCGATGAGGGCCCGAGCCGTGGCGAGTCCGATGCCGCGCGAGGCGCCGGTGACGACCGCCGTCCTCCCGTCGAGCGGGCGGTGGGACGCCAGCGCGCGTGATCGCTCAGCGTCCGTCGTACTCGACATAGTTGTTCTCCGTCTCCCAGAGGCGGAGGCGGCGCAGACGGCCGGGCGCGACGTGCGGCTCGAGCACGCGCCAGCACGCGACGGCGATGTTCTCTGCCGTAGGGTTCACGCCACGCATGAACTCGACGTCCACGTTCAAGTTCCGATGGTCCACGCGGTCGATGACTTCGCGCTGCACGATGGCCTTGAGGATACTGAGATCGATGACGTACCCCGTCCGGTCATCGATGGGCCCTTCGACCGCAACCTCGAGCACGTAATTGTGTCCGTGCCAGTTCGGGTTGTTGCATTTGCCGAACAGCTTCGCGTTCTCCTCATCGGAGAGCGCGGGGTTGTGGACGCGGTGCGCCGCGTTGAAGCGGAGTCGTCGCGTGACGGTGACGATCGGCATCGATATGAGGAATCGGCGGTGCGGGATCGGAGCGCGACGTGGCGTGCCGGACGCGGCGTGTGCCGCTTGAGCGCGCGTGTGCGCGTGCCTAAGTTGGCAGGCGCATGCGAGAAAGCCCCGCGAATGAACGCGGGGCTTTCAGAGGAGGAACGAAGAGGGTTTTTTGAAGCCCAGTCGAATACATAAGGTCCTCACCATGCCTCCCGCCGTCCCCGCACTGGGGCGTGGCGTCAACACAGATATCGAACCCGCTCGGTGGACTTGTTGGCTCAAAAACGTAGTCTCTTCGCCCCGTAGCGATTCACTTCGATCAGTGCCCAACCAAGGTACTGGCTGACCATCACGCGGTCAACTCGTCATTTCATGGATCTCGGAATCGTCGTTGCCATCGCGATGCTCGTTGTCTGGGCGGTCGCGACGTTCATGTTCGAAGCGCCGGGTTGGGTGCATCTCCTGCTCACCGCCGGCGTGTTCCTGCTCATTTACCGCATCGTGGTGCGCGGAACGCCGGGCGCCGATACGACGACCAAGCGGCGCTAAAGGGCACATGCGGTCGCCGCCGGCACCATCGGCGCGGGAGCCGCCGCAGGTCGCGGAACTCGCCGCCGGACGCGCGCGTTAGGCGCCGGTCAACTCTTCGATCGCTTCCCCTTGCCCTCGTGCTCCAGCACTGCGGTCCGGCGCTCGACCTCGCGGAGGCGATAGCAGTCCCACACGAACTGCGCCCGGATCCAGAACTCCGCCTCGACGCCGAGCGCGGCCTCGAGCTGCAGCGCGGTCTCGGCGGTAATGCCTTCTTCGCCGCTGAGGATCCCGCGAATCTTCGACACCGGGACGCCCATGCGCTGCGCCAGGGCAGCCTGCGTGAGGCGACCGCTCTTGATGAATTCCTCGCGAAGAATCTGGCCGGGGCGCTCCGGCGGCTGCGATGTTGGAACGCGGACGGACAGGATCACACGAGACCACGAGTGAGAGAGGGTGGGGGCTGATGCGCCGCGAACGATCACCGAAAAAGCGGCGCTGCGCGGGACAGGATTGTGGCGTCGCCTGACTCGCGGCGGAAGGGCCGGCGCCGGGTGCTCGGCGTCGCGGCGGTCGCCGTGCTCGCCGGTGCGGCCATGATCCCGGTCACCCTGATCGTCGGCGCTCTCCTGACACCTGCGCTGGGGAAGCTCGAGGTAAGGTCCGGCCTCGAGCTCGCCGGCCATTCCGGTCCGGCCGACTGGGTGGTGTGGTCGCTCTGGGCGCTGCTGACCGCGAGTATCACGGCCGCCGTCGTCGCCCTGCGCAGCCGGGTACCTTAAGCGGCTTCCAGGCGAAGCCCACCGCTTCGTAGGGTTGCGGGCATCCGAGCGCCCGGCCATTATCGCTTGGTTAACAAATATCAATCCCCGGAGCGACGATGCGGACACTTGCTTTCTGCCTCATCGCGATCCTCGTCAGTGGTGTGCCTGCCGCCGCGCAAGTCCGCGCGGACCCTGGGGTCGTGATCGGCAATCGCGTCGCAGTGCGTGTGAATGTGACGCTCGCGGACGACGAGACCCCCTACCACCCGGTTCGGGGCCTGTCGCTCACGTTCTCCCGCAAGGTGGCTAGCGTCGCCGACACCGTGTTCGGACGGACGGACGAGGCGGGCGTCGTCACCGTGCTTCTGCAGCCGGGTGACTACGTAGTGGCGTCACCGGCTCCGGTCTCGTGGAAGGGCGCCTGGTACGGGTGGAGCGTCCCGGTCGTCGTTCGGCCGGACATGCCGGCGGTCGACCTCAATCGGCGGAACGCGCGCATCGACCCGAGTGGCGCTCGCGTCGCGGCGAACGCGGCTCGCCCGAGCGGTGGTGCTGCGAACGCGAATGGTGCTGGCTCGACCGATGCCAGCTCGGGTGGCGCCGTCCGCTGGCTGTCGATCGAAGTCGGCGGCGAGGGAGGCCTAACGAGACTCGGCCTGGGGACCGGCTCCGACGCCGGCTACGGTGGTGCGGGAGCGTTCGTCGGCGGCATCGGGCCGGTGGCCGTTGCGCTCGGCTATCGGTATACGCGGCTCCGGTACGGCGGCGATCTGAACCCCGGGAGTATGAGCGGTGCGACCGGGGAGCTGCGGTACCATCTCCGTCCCGGCTCCGCGCCGATTCGGCCGTACATCGGCGCCGTCGCGGCGGTCGGGCATTGGGACGGTAACGACGCCCCGAACGAAGATCTCGACATGCGGATGTTCGGCGGGACGGTGGGGGCGCAGTTCGGGCTGGCCACGAGCGTGCGGTTGCACTTCGCTGTGACCGCGGCGGGAACGAACATCGAGAGCTCGCCCAAGAGCAGCGGGCTGTTCACGACGGCGCATCTCGGGCTGACGTTCGACATTTTCTCGCCAGCGAGATAGAGCGGCCGAGGGAGGCGAGGGCGGCGAGCATACACGAGGGCTCACCCTTGCCAGGGGTGAGCCCTCGTGTTGGTCGTACACATCGTCCGTTTGCCTTCCGGCAGGGCGACGACCCCGCTGGCGCGCGCTGCAACGTGGGTGCCACGTGTGCGGGACGCGAGGCGCCGCCGCGGGAAGCCCCTCCCGACGGGTCTGCTTACACGTGCGGGTTTGAGTTGCCCCTACGGCGGAGCGGCGAGATCACCGCCGGCCTTGGCCCGTCGGTTGAGGTGCGTGCGCCGATCGTTGTACGGGTTTCCCCGCGGCCAATCCTGACCGGGCACGGCCGACCTCCGCCGTAGAGGCAGGGATGAGCCGTGCAAGATGTTTGCCGTTGAGGCTGGTGGCCTACCGCGCTCGAATGCGGAGCCCGGGGACGGGCGACGGGGGACGGGCGACGGGCGACGGGCGAACGGCGGGCATTCATCCGTCGTTGGTCGCGCAGTCATCAGTAACCAGCGACGCCACCGAGCACTGACGACTAATGAACTCACGGCTGATGACTGCCCGACTGTTCACTGCCTACTGATCACTGCCCGAACGATCACTCCCCGACCGATCAGCGGCGACCGAAGACCGGCCCGACGGCATCGCGGGCTCTCGCGGGGCCATCCGTCCACGGCGCCCGTCATATCCACCGTGACGGAGCACTACTAGTTGAGCGACCACCAGACTCCGAGGACCCGCCACCAACGAATTCGCGACACCGCAAGGCTCCACGTTTGGGACACCTGAACAGTCGCGCCGAGTGTGGGATTTGGAAACTCGGGGTAACCCTAGTCTTCTCGGTCCAGTTTCGCCCCCGGTTGCCCGTCCCGCGCGACGGGCCCGGGCTGCTTACCGCATCGGTCGAGCCCCGATAAAGCCTGACCTGGGGGATGGATTCTTCCGGATCGAGGTAGCGACCGAGCAGGTAGTCGGCGCCGATCTCGAACACCGCGAGATGCACTGGCAGATCGACGACGGCGACGGTTGCTCCGTCCCGATCGAACACGCGCCACGCCACCGTGGACGAGCCACTTCCCTTACGTCCGAACGCGCGCTCGAACTTCCCGTTAGGCGAGAACAGCCGCACCGTGAAGTCGCCGCGATCGCCGGCGAGGATGCGCCCGTCTGGAAGTCGCGTCGCTCCTACGACGGCTGTGAAGATCGCGTTCGTATTTGCTTCGCTCTGTCCGATCGTGACGACGGGTTGCGGGTCAATGGTCCAGCGGAGGAGTTCCATGCACGCCGGTCACCGCGCTCCTCCCCAATAGCGTAGCGCGCCGACCTGGCGATCCCTAACGTGTACGTCGCTCGCGCCCGGTCAATGGGCCGTTGGCTCGACGCCGACGGAGCGCGGCGGGAGCGCCGGCCCGGACCCACGGGAGGTCGGAGATACGCTCGTGCTGCACCCAGGGGGAACGAGGACGCCTTCGTGAGCCATTTCCGCGCGGACATCGAGGGGCTGCGCGCCGTCGCCGTGCTGCTGGTGGTCGGGTACCACGCGGGGGTGCCCTGGCTGCCCGGCGGGTATGTCGGCGTGGACGTGTTCTTCGTCCTTTCGGGCTACCTCATCACCGGCTTACTCGCGAGCGAGCTCGAACGCTCGAGGACGATCAGCCTGCGGGGGTTCTACGCGCGGCGTGCCCGGCGTCTGCTCCCCGGTCTCGCGGTCATGATGGCTGCCACCCTGCTCGGGAGCGTGGCGGTGCTCACCCCGCTGGAGCGTGTCGAGCTGTCGGCGACGGCCATCGCGACCGCGCTCTACGCCAGCAATCTCTGGTTCGCGCTCGCGGAATCGGATTACTTCGCGGCCGATACGCGCGCCAACCCCCTCCTTCACACGTGGTCGCTCGGCGTCGAGGAGCAGTTCTACTTCGCGTGGCCGCTCATCGTCCTCGCGTCGAGCCGCCTGAGCGCCGCTCGGTGGCGAGGGTGGGCCCTCCTCGGTGCGACGCTCGTCCTGGCGCTTGCCACCTGGCGCCTGGCGCACGGAGGGTGGCTGTGGCTCGCCCTCCTGGTCTGGCCCCTATCGCTCGCGGCCGC
>DASURJ010000523.1:0-3287 GCA_036280115.1 Gemmatimonadaceae bacterium | reverse complement strand
GGTGAACTGGCCGCGGGCAACGTCGTACGTGTTGGTGATCACGCGCGTGTTGCGCACCGCCTCCTGCGGAATCGTGCCCGCGCCGAAGGTGAGGCCGTCGAGCGTCACCTGGTTCTGGTCGAGCCGCTGTCCGGCGACGCTGAACGACGCGTCGGTGGAATCGGTGCCGCCCACGCTCACGACGCCGGGGACGAGCGCGGCGATGGCGTTCGGATCGCTCGGGTCTATTGGCAAACGCGAGAGCTGGTCACCGGTGATCACGCGCTCGGTGCTTCCCGGCGTGGGACGGTCCCCACGCGGCGGCGTCTGCTGCGCGCGCACCACGATCGTCGCGAGCTGTGTGGGCGTTGCCGTCATGCGCACGTCGCCCACGAGCCGGTCCTCGTCGGCCTGCCGCACGAGGGTGAAGGTCGCCGGCTGCATGCCGATGAAGCGCACGGTGACGGAGTACTGCCCGCCCCCATCGGGGAACAGGAGCGTGTACTGCCCCTTTTCGTTCGTGGTCTTCGACCGCGTGATCTCGGTCTCGACCGAGGTCACCTCGACGCGCGCCCCGGCGAGCGGGCGGCCATCGGGCCCGCTGACGGTGCCCGTGATGATGTCGGTGCTGCCGCCGACCTGGGCCCGCGCGGAATGGGGGGACCAGAGCGCGAGCAGGGCGACGAGAGCGAGGAGAAGCGGGAGAGGACGCATCCGTAAGTGGTACGGCAATGCCGGGACCACTGTTGGACGTTTCGAGCGGGCTCCTCGTTAATGGACGCGACGTCGCCGCAAGTGCAGCGCCCCGAAGTTCCGCGACATGCGCACGAGGGCTCGTCGACCGACGAGCCCCCGTGTCTCGTTCGAGCTCCTTTGGGCGGGAGCCGGCGTCAGCGCCCGCTGTCGGTGGTCGGACGCTGCGCCTGGTCCGCGCGGCCGGCGTCCAGGTCGTTCCAGTTCAGCAGAGTGTTGAAGCCGAGGAAGTAGGTGCCCTGCGTCTGCCAGCGCCAGAACGGACGGATGGCGAACATGACGACGTGCCCCTGCCCGAGCTTCGCATCCAGCACCTGCGCGCGCCCCGAAAGCGACTGCCCGCCGGCGAGAGTCCCGGAGAGCAGCATGTCGTTAGGGCTCGTGGGGAACTGGAGCACGACGCGCGGACGGGCTTCGTCGAGGTTGAAGCCCATCCGGCGCGCCATCTGCCGGAACTGCTGCATCTGCTCCTGCTCCTCGTTCGCCGCCTGACGGCCCTGTCCACGGCCGGCCGACGCCGAGTCCTGCTCCCACGGCGAGAGACGCAGCCGCTGCGCCATGGGCGTCGTGTTCTGCCCCACGCCCGGAATCCCTCCGCCCTGTCCGCCGCCGAAGCCGCCGCCAAGGCCGCCGACGCCGAGCACGGGCGACTGGTTGAAGTACACCGGGAGTTGCGTCCCCTCGTACCCGTACGCGATCGGACTGCGGCGGTCGGCGAACAGGCCGCGCATGATGGAGCCGCGCGCGAACAGGCCGTCCGGCTCCTCGACCGTCACGCCGTTCGTCAGGCCGAACTCGGGGAAGATCGTGCTCGTCGATCCCTCGACGAGGAGCGTGCCACCCTGCTGCACGAACTTCGCCAGCTCGAGCAGGCCGTCCATCCCCATGCCGCCCCGGATGTCATCCGTGGAATCCATCATGCCGAGGTTGGGCGTCTGCTCCGTGCGGCGATACGGAATCGGCTCGGGTGCGGTCTTCGCGATGCCGTTCACCTGCGACACGGCGTTGCCACCGACGTGCGGGTAGACGATCACATCGTACCTCGCGCGCAGGTTGCCCTCGCGGAGCTTCTGGTCGGCGAAATAGCTGTACGGCACACCGTACGTGTCGAACGCGGCCCGCACCCACCCCTCGTCCTGCGTCCGCTGCCAGGCGTGGATGTACCCGATGCGCGGCACGTCCAGGTCGTGCGTGCGCACGTTGGGCACGCTGCTCGTCGCCCAGGCGGAAAGTCCGAGGCTGCGGAGCTGCGGCTCGAGCTTCGCGCGGTCGGCGGCGGGGATGATGAACGCCCCCGCGCGCACCGTGCGTCCGTCGAGCTGGAAGTCCTCCTCGGCGGCACTCATCCGGACATCGGCATTCGCGAAGCGGAACTTCACGAGGTTCGCGTCGGTCGTGTGGTCCACCACGAGCACGTTGCCGCTGCCCGTGATGCCCCCCGGCGCGGTGATGTCGCTCGTGATGGCCGCCATCTGCTGTCCGAGTACGGCCTTGTCCGTCACCGGCACGATGCGGAGGTTCCGCATGAGCTGGAACGTCCACCCCGTATCGTCGTAGGGGCGCGGGTTACCCACCGCGTAGTTCTGGAGCGAGAAGTACATCTCGGCGAGCGTTCGGTACGGCTGGTCCCCGCGGACGACGTAGTCACCGGCGTTCACGCTCACGTTGCCCGCGCGGAACGACGAGGTCGCGCGATGGATCTCCAGCCCCTGCCGCCGCAGGTCGTTCACCGCCTCGGCCGCGTCCTGCTTGCGCCGCTGCGCGGCGGGAATGACCCAGGCGTAGGGAGGCCCGTTTCTGCCCTTGTCCACCGAGCGCCTGTTCTTCAACCAGTAGTTCTCGAGGTACGTCTCCCGGTTCTTCGCGACATGGTTGAGCGCGATGAGGAGCGCCGACTGCTGAATGTTGACGTTGTTGCGCGGGCCCCATTTGATCTGCGGGAGGGGCGGGTTGGGCCGGAACCACTCGCGGCTCGTCGTCGTGGCCGGCGGGCGCACCTCGTAGTTGTCCGGCCCGTAGCTCTGCACCTCGTAGAAGCGACCGATCGCGTTGTGCGTGTGCGCGATGAAGAACATGTAGTTCGGCACCCAGCCGTCGTAGAACCCGTAGGTCCACACGCCCGGGACGCCGCGCTTCGTCATCTCCATCACTTCCGTCTTCGCGAGGATCCACCACTCGTCGGTGGTGATCGGATCCAGCGATTCGTTGTACGGTCCCGTGCCCGTCGACGCGTAGAGGTACGTCACCGACTCGTGCAGGTCGTGCATGACCGTCGGCTTGTAGTCGTTGAAGAACGCCGTGACGTTGCGCGTCAGCGCGAGGAACTGCCCCATGCCGTCGCGGTTGTTGTCGTGCTGCACGTACTTGCCCCAGTACATCAGCGGCAGCCGCGCCTCACCCGTCGGGCGCTTCTTGTTGAAGTAGTACGTGTCCACCTGCTTCTCGCGGCCATCCACCTCGAGGACCGGCGTGATGAAGGTGATGACGTTGCGGCGAATGTTCTGGACGAAGGGCGTCTCCTCGACAATGAGCCGGTACGCGAGCTCGATGAGCAT
>DASURJ010000522.1:0-3565 GCA_036280115.1 Gemmatimonadaceae bacterium | reverse complement strand
GAGGCCGAGCTCGAAGGAGAGGACGGTACCGGAGACGGCCCCGACGGCGAAGAGGATGGCGGCGCCTTTGGACCATCGCTTCGCGAGTTCGAGGTACTGCGCTTCGCCGGTGCGCATCCATCGCCACTCGGCGATGACCATGAGGAGCGGCAGCGCGATTCCAATCACCGAGAAGATGATGTGGAACGCGAGCGACATCGCCATCTGGCTGCGCGCGGCGAGCAGGTCGGGCATCGTCCTTGGTGAGGAGCCCCGGTCATTCCGAGCGGCGGCCCGGAGTCGAGGAATCGCAGGGTGTCATTCCGAGCGGAGGCGCGAAGCGCCGCAGTCGAGGAATCGCTGTCGTCCCGACAGAGGGGCCCCACTACCGGCACGCCTGCGATTCCTCATCACCCGCTTCGCGGGTACCCGGCTCGGAATGACAACAGTGTGCCAACCTGCGTCCAAAATTGAGCCTTGACAGCAACCCCAGACCGTGCTAGTGTGCGCGCCCTGGGAGTCGCGTCCCGATGCTCACGGTACTTCGCCGCCTCGGCGGATGTACCACCTCGACCGTACACCGCACGGCCGAGTGAGCGTCGAGGCGCGACTTTCTGTTTGTGACCTGCGCGACCGTTCGCGGGTCTGGCTAGTCACCTGGCGGGTCGGGCACGTGCCCGAGACTCGCGTGAACCATATAGACACCGATCGACGTACGAACTGGACTGCACCCATGAAACCGACCGTCTACCTCCCACTCGCTGATCTCTGCCCGACCGGCCTGCGCCGGCCGAGCGCGAGCTCCATCGCGCGCTTCCGCGCCGGTCGCATCTCGGCACGTCGCATGTGGATCGAAACGGAAGGGCAACGGCTGGGCAGCAAGTACGATCGCAGAAATCAGACTGCAGGTGGCTCGGGGCCGAAGCGGACGGGATAACGTCTCGCGTTCGTCCGAGCGAGGCGCGACTCGATCGCCCCACCTGCAGAGCGGTTGCAGGTGGGGCGATTTGCATCCGCGATGGACGCTGTTTGACAAGTGAAGGTCCGAAAGACACCAACACCCGTTCCGTCGGCCGGCGGGAGCGTGGCGCCAGCAGCGTTAGGCGAACGCGACTCCCTGGGCTGTGAGCGATGCTGCTTCCGTCGCGCCGCCGGAATTGGGGTCAGAGTCGAATATCATCGTTCGATTTCCGTGCCGATACATACCGCCGCCGTAGCTCAGCGGATGAGAGCACCTGGCTACGAACCAGGGGGTCGGGAGTTCGAGTCTCTCCGGCGGCTTGAAACGGGCCTGCGGCTTTCGACGCGCTGCGTCGGATGGTGCCCGGACGCGATGGGAGCATCCGCTCCATCAGTCAGGATCCGAATTCCCTTGTGGATGCCGGCCGAATCACGGGACGTCGCGCCGGCGCACCGGACCACGAATCGCACGAACCTCTCATCCACACCGAGACTGTAGCTCAGTGGCTAGAGCGCCATACCCTTACCGATTCCTTGCCCGCCTAACGGGCCGCTGGCCGAGGGTTATCGAATGACAATCGGGAGGTCGCAGGTTCGAATCCTGCCAGTCTCATCGCATGCACCAGCACGTGCGCGGGTCGCACCGATTCGGTTACCGCCACCTTCGGCCTGGCATGAATTGGCGAGCCAGGCGCCGAGTTGGACTCTTCATCCGCGCGATTCACACGCCAGCGTGCTTTCATTTCCGACGCGTATGGGCTCTTGCCGCGCGTCGTCCGGAGATCGTAGTTCAATCAGAATACGCCACCGCCGCAGGATTCCTTTGCCTGACGAAGGCCGATGATCGCGGGGGGCCGGTGGCGAGATGCGGGTGCAACCCCCGCCGGTCACCGGTGGTACCGTCCCATCGCGCCCGCCCGTGCGACGCCGATTCGTCCGTGGCGCACCGCTAACAGCGATAGCCGTGCACGCACTGCACCATCTGCTCGGCCAGATTTCGCGTCCATGCCGTCCACGTCGCTTCCGAGATGGGCGTGCCATCCGAGGTCACGAACCGTGTGCGGAAATCGCGCATGTCCACCGCCGGCGGTGCCTGAGCCATGTTGAGCCCCTGCCGGAAGAGCGAGTCCACGCGCATCCGCATGGTGTCGAGCGTCTCGCGCACGAGTCGCGTGTAGCGGTGGTCCGACATGACCGGTCCGTGTCCGGGCACGAGCGCCGAGACGGGCAGTGCCTCGAGCTGACGAAGGACATCGATCCACGGAAGTGGCCAGGCCCCGAACGCATACGGTAACGGATGCACGAGGATGTCACCCGTGAAGAGGACGCGCTCCGCCGGGAGGTAGATCGTCACATCGTTCGGGCTGTTAGCCGGTCCGCGGTCGCGAATCTCTACCTGGCGGTCGCCGAGGTCGAGTGAGAGCTCGCGCTCGAACTGAATGTTCGGCGGCACGACTTTCACCTGCGCGAGCTCCTCGAGCTCCACGCGGCGCCTAACGATAGTTCTGGTGAGCCGAGCCCGCGCGTCCGCGCTCAGTGCTCGACCCGTCGAGTCCTTGCCGCTCGCCAGCGTCGCCTCGAGGCTCGCGAGCGTCGTGCGATTGAGCGAGTTCGGCGCAAGAGCGCCCTTCGGCAGCTTCTCCTGATTCAACGCGACGAAGTAGGCGCTCGCCTTCGGCCCGACGATCGCGATTCCGGGAAACGCATCCCGGTATACGCCGTTCCCGTGCATGTGGTCGCCGTGCCAGTGCGTGTTCACCAGATACCGCACGGGCAACTGAGTCACGCGGCGGATGAGCGCGATGTCCTGCGTCGCCCGGATGGGCAGGTAGTTCGAATCGATGACGAGGACGCCCTCGGTGCCGACGATCACGCCGGTGTTCCCATGCGGCCAGTTATCGGTGGCCGCCTCGTGGATGATCGCGTAGACGCCGTCGACGATGCGCTCCATGCGCGCGCTGGAGTCGCGGGCAACCACACGGTCCGGGGACCCCTGCGCGTGGTACACACGCGGAGTCGCCGAAACGAACACGGCCGCGACCATGGCGGCCGACAACGCCCGCGTGGACGCGGTGCTGACGGAGGTGGAAGTGATTCGAGTAGTCATTCCTGACATTCGGCGCCCTGGCGCCGCGCGTCTTGGAAAAACCGGACATCTACCGCAGGACAGTCGAACATCAATCATCGCAAGTGAGGGTTAACGGCGCATCCGCTCGCCGGAGATTTCGCGTCGAACCCCGTCGCCGTCGCGGACTTCATCCGCATCGTGGGCCGCGAGATTCGTAAGGAATACGGCCGTAGCGACTTTGCGCACGATCGTCTCCCCGCCAAGGTCCGTAAGGCGCTCGGCGACTCCGATGAACACCCCCGGGTGGCATTCGGGATAGCTCAGCGTGGTAGAGCGCGCGGCTCAGGACCGGGTGGCGGCTGGTTCGACCCCGGCCGCTGGGCAGCTTACGTGCTCTGTCGCCCCCGAGCGGGTCGACGCGGCTCGGTTATCGTGTCAACGATCGCCCGACCATCGCATCACCGGGCGCACGAGCCACACCACTCATCCGCTCGGACCTTGCCCGGTTTTCGGGTCGACGCCCGTGTGGGTTGTCGGGGCCGTGCGTTAGGGGTCAGA
>DASURJ010000521.1:0-5183 GCA_036280115.1 Gemmatimonadaceae bacterium | reverse complement strand
GCCGGGGCAGTCCCGAGGACCTTCCCGGCTACCACGATCACGATCTCATCTATACCGGCGCGATCGACGCCTTCGACTTCGCGGTGTCCCGCGAACCGCAATTCGAGCCCGACACATTCGGCCGCTATCGCAACGTGGATGTAATGGTACTGGGCCGGCTGATGCGCGATGCCGTCCGGCAGCGGGGCGAGGAGTATCTCACCTGGCCGCAACGGGCCCTGTTCGACAAGCTGGGCATGCGGCGGATGGTGCTGGAGACGGATCCTTACGGCAACTTCCTGCTCTCGGGCTACGACTACGGCACGCCGCGCGACTGGGCCCGCCTCGGCATGCTCTACCTCAATGACGGCGTGTGGAACGGGGAGCGGCTCCTCCCCGAGGGGTGGACGAAGTTCGTGTCGACCCCCGCACCGGCGTGGAAGGACTCCGCGTACGGGGCGATGGTGTGGGTGAACGCCGCCGGTGCGTGGCCGGCGCTGCCGAAGGACGCGTTCGCGTTCCGTGGGGCGGGGTTGCAGGACACGTACGTCATCCCGTCGCGGAAGCTCGTCATCGTGCGCATGGGGCACTACGTCGGCTCGCGCGTAGGGGCGGCGGACCTCCGGCGCGCGCAGGCGCTGCTCATGGAGGCGATTCCGGCTCGGCAATAGCATGATGGCGGCGTATGTCCGAATAGCTTGCCTGGAAGCGAGCGCTACGAGTGTCGTTGTGGTTGCATGCGGGGAAGAGGCCACCGAGCGCGCCGACGAGAGCCCAGTTGTGATAGTGTGTAGAACCCCACGAGAATGGAGGTGCTGGGACTGTCGCCGCACGTTTGCTCGGCCGGGTCCGCTGCGAGTCGAGCGGCCGGAGCAAAATAGAAACTATTACGGGCGTCGCTCCGAGTTCAGGATGCCCATCCCTGCTTCCGCGAGGGAACTTCTCACTTGGACCGTCTCGTACGCGTTGGTGACGTGAGGCACCTTCACGATGCGAGCTTGATAATTCTCGGGGCACATACGGTCCGGGGTGAGACCTCGGACTTGCTCGCGGCGCGGATTCGAGCTGTGGTTCCAGGAGCCTCGATCTTCGTGTGCACCCGTCGAGCGGATCGCGGTCACCTACGAGTCTGCGAGTACGCGCGCGCGGGTGTTGATGACTTTTTCTTCACCGACTCTGAGGATGAACTAACGGCCTTACGCGACGAGGTACATGCTCGCATTGCCGCGCCGCCCCCAATCGGCGTCCTCAGTGAGGTATTCGGGACCACGTCCAGTCCAGGGTGCGTCATCGCGCTCTGGTGCGTTCGAAACGGGTGTCGCAGGCGGACTGTAGCCTCACTCGCCGCTTGGTTTGACGTCCCGCTGCGAGCACGCCGATGAGCCCCAGTCGTGAGAATGATCGGGTCACCATAATGGAACGAACCTCCTAAGGTGTTTCCATAGATCAGCGGGTTCACGATGGGATGCAGAACCGGAGTTCGCTCTAAGTAACGTGACGTAGAAAACCACACGAGAACCGGACGTAACAAGCCGGTTAGCGCGTGTTTGCTCAGCTAGGTCCGCTGCGGACTCGGGCGGCCGGAGCTAAATTCGATAGAAGCCTCTGCCGGCGTCTCTTTGGAGATCAAGATGCCATCCTTACCAACCCCTCTCATTACGAGTGACCCAGAGCGTCTCGGCGGGACGCCCGTGTTCGCCGGGACGCGCGTGCCCGTGCACACCTTGATCGACTACGTCGAGGCTGGGCACCCACTCGATCAGTTTCTGGAGGACTTTCCGAGCGTGACGCGCGAGCACGCTATCGCCGTTCTGGAGTTGGCGAAGAAAGCGCTGGTAACCCCTGCTGCCTGATTTCACGGCGTGCGGGTTCTCTTGGATGGCAACCTGCCTCGCACGTTCGCCGCACTGCTTCCAGGCCACCGTGTCGAAACCGTCCACCAGCGCCGCTGGTCCGACTTGAACGACCGTCCACTTCTCGACGCGGCCGAAGCGGAGTACGACGCGCTTATCACGGCCGATCAGAACCTTCAATATCAGCAGAACCTGGCCGATCGTCGGATTCGCATAGTGGTGCTCCGCGCATGGAGAACGAGCCTCCCGGCGCTCGCGCCGTTGGCTCCGAGGGTCCTCGCCGCGCTCGCCGAGATGCCGTCTGGGGAACTCCGAGTCATCGGCGAGTAGGGACGTGATCGGGACCGTCGCCGTCACCGACACGGGGTGGTACGAGTTCCTCGCTCGGCGAAACCTGCCCGAGGTGAACTTCTGGACGCCGTCCGATCGCCGCCGTTTCACCGCGCCTGAGTTCACGCCGTTCTTCTTCAAGCTGAAGGCACCTCACCGCGCGATCGCTGGTTTCGCATTCTTCGCGAGGTGGAGTTCCCTTCCAGACTGGCTCGCGTGGGAGTGCTTCGGTGAAGGAAACGGGTGCGAATCGCTCGCTGCGCTCGAAGCCCGACTCTCCGCGATTCGATCGCGCATCAGGTACGTCCCGACCAGCCCGATTTCGACCATTGGATGTATTCTGCTCGTTCAGCCAGTCTTCTTCGCGCGAGACGCCTGGATCCCCCAGCCAGTGGACTGGCGCGATCGAACCGTATCCAGCGACACGTACGATCTCACGTCCGGAGAGGGGAAGCGAATCTGGGAGCAGTGTCTCGAACGAGCGCAACTGAGCGAGTTCGCTGTCGACGCACGACTCCCACAAGTCGCGGGCCCCGCAGCGCCGAAGTACGGACCAGCAAGGCTCGTGGCGCCCCAGCTAGGGCAGGGGACCTTCCGCGTCAGCGTGACGGACGCTTACGGCCGCGCCTGCGCTATAACGAGCGAACATTCGCTTCCCGCGCTGGAGGCAGCGCATATTCGCTCGTTCGCGCGGGATGGGCCACACGAAGTGGCGAACGGGATCCTGTTGCGCGCCGATCTGCACCGCCTGTTCGACAAGGGCTACGTCACCGTGACCCCGGACTACCGGCTCGAGGTCAGCAGTCGGCTCAAAGCCGACTATAGCAACGGGCGCTCATACTACCCGCTCAACGGTGAGACAGTTCGGGTACCGGTTACTCCTCGCGAGCGCCCCGCTTCGGAATTCCTGACGTGGCATAACGAGAACGTCTACCTTGGCTGAAGCCCGCCGCCGAACCGTTTAGCTCCGCCGCCAAACCATCACCTCGCCCGGATGTCCGTGCGGGTGGCGCCAATGAGGGAACGCGCAGCTGGGCGGCGCAGCAGCGGACGCTGCGCCCGGCGATCATGGAATCGGCGCGCCGTCTCGCGGCCGCTGGCGTTCCGATCCTCGTCGGCACCGATGCGGGCAACGGGGGGAACGGTGCAGGGGTACTCCGTGCATCGCGAGCTCGCGCATCTCATCGCGGTCGGGATGTGGTCGCTGCGGCGAGTGCGTCCCACGACTCGGTGGTGTTCCGGCCCTGAGCCCCGCCGACCCTTCGATGTATGTAGTTGCCTACATGTACGAAAGGTGACATCGTACATGTATGCCGAAGCGCCCTGCACGCCCCACCGGGGTGCGTGAACCCGTTCAGGTGTATCTCGCACCGGACGATCGCGACCTGCTGAATCGCCTCGCGGAGGAGACCGGCCTGTCGAAGGCAGAAATCCTACGCCGCGGCGTACGGAGCTTCGCCCGCGAGCAGCACGGCGCAAGTCCCATGCTTCGGTTCATCGCCGAGTCGAGCGCGGAAGGCTGGCCGGACGCGGTTGCGGTCGATCACGACGCGGTGCTCGCGAAATCGTATCGCGCGCAGGCCAAAAAACGCCGGTGACCTCGGCCTTTCTCGATACCTCCGGTTGGTTCGCCGCCCTGAGCCCTCGCGAATCCAGGCACCGCGCTGCGCTTGCTGCGTACCGTCAGTGGATCGACGCCGGAGCCGAGCTGATTACTACCAATCTCGTGCTCGCGGAGATGCAGATCCTGGTAATGCGCGCCCGCGGCCCTGACGAGGGGCTTCGATTTTTCGACAGCGTCTACCAGGATCCGACGCACCACGTGGTCTTCGTCACTCGCGAGCTGGAGCGCGCCGCGGTCGATCACTGGATCAGACGGTACCGCGACAAGCGACTGAGCCTCGCCGACGCGGTCAGCTTCGAGGTCATGCGTTCCCGCCGTGTTCGCCAGGCGCTTTCGCTGGACGAGCACTTCGAGCTCGCGGGGTTCGAGCTGGTGCCCTGACCGGCGTCCTCGACTCTGGCACCAGATACACGTGCGCCGAACGGCGACGCGCGCCGCGCTCAGGCGAGAGGCAGTGGCCCCCGGTCGCGTTAGAGCGTGCGCTTTCGCTCCTCCCACTCGCGCTCGAGCCGAGCCACGAACGCAACGAAGCGCGGGTCATTCCTCAGCCCGTCGAGCTGCGCGTCTCCCGCAAACAGCGGATAACACGGGAACCCGTTGTCGGCCGCGTCCTCCAGGAGTTGAATCGCCTTCTCGTTTTCGCCGAGGAGCGCGTATGCGGAGGCGACATTGTACGCCGTGTGATGAAAGTGGCCGAAGTCCCGCCCCAGCTCGATCGCCCGCGCCATCGCTGCTTCTGCCTCACGCTGCCGCCCCGCTTTCGCGAGTATCATCGCCCGAACGCTCGTACCCACGCCGCCCTCGTCGGTCGGATAGTCGCGCAGGAACCTGTCGATCAGCGCCGTGGCCTCACGCTCGCGACCGAGGCGGAAGAGCGCGGTGGCCGCCTGGAACGCCCACAGCGACGGGTTCTGGTCGAGCGCCGTGCTGTTGAAGATCCGATAGGCGCGATCGAACTCGCCGCGGTACAGGTCGATCACCCCATAGCGAAACCGCGCGAGCGTGTTGCCCGGGTTGAGCGCGAGCGCCGAGTCGATATGGGCCCACGCGTGGTCGAAGAGTCCGATGTGCAGGTAGACGAGTGCGAGTTGGTGGTGGGCCTCGTCCATCGTCGGGTCGAGCTCGAGCGCCCGGCGATACGCCTGGATCGATTGCTCGTGCGGGAATCGTCGCGCCGGCGTCCACAGCAGGAGCCCGCGAGCGAAGTGCGCGGCGGCCAGGTTCGGGTCGAGGGCGAGTGCCTTCTCGAGCATGACCTCGGCGTCCAGGCGCAACTGCCGCTTTTCCGCCTCGGGTGCGAAGTAGAAACCTCTGACCGTGAGGACACGCGAGAGCTCGGCATACGCGGGCGCGAACGAGGGATCGAGCGCGATCGCCGCGCGCAGCGCGGCGATCGC
>DASURJ010000520.1:0-6447 GCA_036280115.1 Gemmatimonadaceae bacterium | reverse complement strand
CACAACAGCTACGCCGGTGCGCTCAGCGGACTCGCCGACATCCTCGTGGCGGCCGGTCGGCTCGACGAGGCCGAAAGTCTGTATCGGCAGTCGATCGAGATTCGCCGCACCGCGCTCGGTGGCGAGATCGGGGTCGTCGGGCTCGCGGTTGCCGGTCTCGGTGACGTGAGCGCTCGGCGCAACGACTTCGCGGCGGCGGATTCTCTCTATCGCCGCGCGCTCGAGATCGTCGGCGAGTACGCGACGCCAGTCCACATGGACGTCCGCGACATCTATGGTCGCCTCGCCGCGCTGCACGCGGCACACGGGCGGCCCGGCGACGCCGAGCGTTACCGCGTGCTGGCACGGGGAGACAGCGCCGGACGCTGACGCACGGCGTGTCCTGCGCCGTGGTGGCATTCCGTAGCATCGATGTGAGACCCCTCGCATCGAGCCATCCCGCATCATGACACGCATCTTTCCCGACCGCGCGTCCCACGCCACGCCGTCCGGCTTGGCGGTGGCGACACCGTCCGAGGAGCGTGCCTACGTGGTCCTCCAGTCGGCCCACGTCCCGGCTCGGCCCGACGCGGTCGGCGTCATCGACACCGATGCCACGTCGACGACCTACGGCAAGCTCACGGCCGTCATGACTGGCCAGGGTGTACCCCGGCGGCCCGACTTGGCCTGGCACCGTGCTCACGACACGCTGCTCACGAGCGAGTGGGACACCTCCAGCATCGTCCGCGACGGCCCGAGCGTCGAACTGCTGCTGGCGGGCAAGTACGGCGCCCGACTCCAGGTCTGGGACGCCCGGACCCGACGGCACGTGAACACGATCGACCTCGGGATCGAGCAGCAGCTCGTGCTCGACCTGCGCGCCGCGCACAATCCGACGCGCGCGTACGGGTTCGCGTGCGCGTTCATGTCGCTCGCGGACCTGTCGGCCTCGGTGTTCCTCTGGTACCTCGACCGCAGCGCTGGTGGAGTCTCCGGCGAGTGGAGAGCGCGTCGCATCATCGGCGTGCAGGCAGAGTCAGCGGAGCCGAGCGCGCTGCCGCCGCTACTGCGGCGCTTCGCGATGGTACCGCCGCTCATCACGCGCATCGACCTGTCGCAGGACGATCGCTTCCTCTACGTGTGCTGCTGGGGAACCGGCGAGTTGCGTCAGTACGACGTGAGCGACCCGTTCAACCCGGTGCTGACCGGCGCGGCGCGACTCGGCGGGATCGTGACCCGTGCCCCGCACCCGGCAACGCGCAGCCCGTTGAGCGGCGGCCCCCAGGCGCTCGCGGTGAGTCGCGACGGGCGCCGGGTGTACGTCGCCAACTCACTGTCGCCGGCGTGGGACGCGCGATTCCATCACCCCGGCGGGCGCGGATGGGTGGCGAAGCTCGACGTCGGCCGAGCGGGAGGGCTGACGCTGGATCCGCGGTTTCTCGTGGAGCTCGAGGAAGGGCTATGCCCGCACTATCTCACGCTCAAAAATCCCCTCGCTCCCTAGCCTTCGAGTAGGCGCGGACCAGCGTGTACAGAATGCCGGCGTATCCGAGGATCATCCCGCCTCGCCATGCGATCTCGCCAAGCGCACGATCCGTTGTGTGAAGGCCCCACCCCATGACGACCAGGCCGGCGGCCGACCACGCGACGCACTGGAGCGCGGTCCGGACGTGGGCCCAGAACGCATCACGCGAAGCGCGCCGGTGTTCCTCGGCGCGCTTCAGCTCCATCTCTTCGCGAACGTGATTCGGGAGGGGCATTGGGCGCTACGAATGGGATTGGTGGAGCGAGTGTGAGATCTCGCGGGATCATGACGGTATGAGGACGCGTCCCGTCGCCGGGACGCCACCGTCACGGAGAGCAGCCCCGCTCGCCCCTGCTGACGACGCCTGCTGGTCCGCGGACCCCGAACCGGCCACAGCGTATCCGGCCCGTGTGCTTTGCTGATAGCTGATAGCTGATGGCTGCCCTATCGCTTCGTCGTAATGAGAATTACCCCACCCATATGCCCGGTTCCCCAACGGGTCGTGGCGTCGCGCGCGTTCAGAAACCGGATCTCGCGGATCTGGGTCGCGTTGACGTTGGAGAGCTGCGACATCGCACCGTACTCGACGTTGTCCAGATAGACCTTCGGCTGCACTGATTCGCCGGTTCGGTCCGAGGGGGAAGCGAGTCCACGCGTGCGCATCATCTGCGGCCGCAGCTTCTGAATGATCTGGAACGCGTTGGCTGCATCAGACGCACGCGACTGAATCTCGGCCTCCGTGATGACGTCACGGTCGGTCGTCGTCCGCGGTCCGCTTGACGCGCCGCCGCTCGCGCAGGCGACGCTCGCGACGAGTAACGCGATGACAGCCATCGACTTCACAGTACGCATGTCTCGACCCTCCGACGAGTGAATGCCGCCGTCAGGCAACGGCGGACTCAGCATCACGGTCGTCATCGGGACGCCCGTGCGCAAGTCCGGCATTCTCGTCGGGAGACAGATGGCCTGCGCCCTCGGGGACGACGTAGCTCGCGCCATCCAGGTGTGGTGGCGCGGCCAGCCCAAGAAGGTCGAGCGCGCTTCGCATGACATCCACCGTGCGGCGCGGCGGTCGCGCCACCGGCTGGTTCACGATCAGCGGCACGAGCATATGCTCGCGGTGCAGAGCGCCGTGCGACGATACGTGCGGGATCGGCTCGTAGTGCCCCCGGAAGTCCCATTCACGTGCGGCCGAAAGGATCATCTCTCCCGAGCGCGGCGACCCGGCGAGCCGCGCGATCTGGACGAGCGCATCCGGGTAATCCGACCGGGCGCACACGTCGTACGCGTCCTGGTCGCTGAGCGACTCGTGCGCGCCGATGCCGAGGGGATCGCCAGCCAACGGCCGGTAGCTCAGACGATCCGCCGTCGCGACGATCATTGCCGATTCCGCGCGATCTTTCCGCACCTCCACCTCGTAAGGCGAGTGCGGCAGAAGCAGGAGATCAACCGACGGCCGCTCGAGGAGTGCGGCAGCGGTATTCGACCATCGCTCGCGCAGATCGGGCCACCAGGGCCGCGCCGGACGATCGAGCTCGAGGTAGACGTGCGCCATGGCGTTCCCACTCACCATCACAGCGACGTCACTTCCCCCCGCGAACGTCCACGGATGTGCGCGGACGCCGTGCCCCCATTCTCGCAGCACATCCGCGAGGTCGTCGTGGGCCGTGACCGGCGAGTGCCCGTGATCGCTCGCGACCCACACGTGCATCGACTCCCATCGTCCGTCGCGCTCGGCGTCGCGCCGGATCTCCGCGGCCGCGTCATCCACAATGCGCATCGCTTCGCGCACGAGCCCGGAATCATGGCCGGTGGCGTGTGATGACTTGTCGATGCCGGTGAATGCCGCGAACACGAATCTGGGGTGCTGCACGCGGATGCGTCGGGCGAGGTCGGTCGCGACTTCGCGGTCGATCTCGAGCCACCCTGCTACGTTACCTCGAAAGTGAGTTCGTGCGGCGCGCGCGGCGAACACCGTCCCGCGGCCAATGCACTGTCGGGCCGTCAACCCTCGCCGGATCACGCTGAGTGCGCCGATCGAGGGGGACGCGAGCTCGAACATCGTGGGCGCAGCAGCGTCGAGATCGCTGTCCACGTAGCGCATCTCCGCCCCGACGTAGCTGCGGCAGTTGCCGAAGCTGCGCACGGTGTGCCGGCTCCGGTCGAACCAGCGCAGTCCGGGAAGCCCCACGGGCCCCGGATAACGGCCCACGAGGAACGGCGTGTACGCTGGACCGGTGACCGAGGGAAACGTCGTGGACACCGTGTACATCGCCCCCTCGTCGCGGAGCGCCGCGAGTGCCGGGAGCGCGCCATCATCCATGGCGCGTGCCAGCGTCTCCGGGCGGGCGCCGTCGGCGAGAAGAACGATGACAGACGTTGCTCGGTGATTCATTTCGTCATTCAGTGGCGCACGGTGTCCCGCCGTGGATAAACTCAACCGCTCGGCGCACCGGGCGCCAGCTTACCGTAGACCGGATCCAATGGCCAAACGAAACCCGCGCACGACCAGGGCGAACGCAGCCGAGTCGCGTTTATCGCTCGAGAAGGACGCTGCTCCGGAGAATGCAAAGCCGAAGCAGCAAACGCGCCGCTCGTCGCGTCGCGGACCCCGCACGGCGTCCGGAAAGAAGGCGGACCCGGCCTTGATGGCGGACGCGGCGCAGAACGCACTCGACGGTCTTCGCGGGCGCACCGAGGAGGGTCACCTCAAAGCGGGCAGAACGCCGCCGTCGCAGGTCCCCACGCTTCGCAGCAGCGGCGCGACGCGCGAGGTGGATGACGCGATTCGAAGCCCGTACGCGATCGTCACCGAGGACGAGAAGCTGCTCCAGCGGCCGGGGCGGTTCGACGACTTCACCCGCACCGACCCGTGGCGCGTGCTGCGGATCACTAGCGAGTTCATCGAAGGGTTCGACACCCTCGCGTCGATTCAGAAGGCCGTCACCGTGTTCGGGTCGGCGCGCACCGGGCCCGACGACCCGCAGTATCGCGCCGCGCAGGAGGTTTCGCGCATGCTCGCCGAAGCCGGCTTCGGGATCATCACGGGCGCGGGGCCGGGCATCATGGAGGCGGCCAACAAGGGCGCGCGTGACGGGCGGGGACGTTCCATCGGTTGCAACATCGAGCTCCCGTTCGAGCAGGGCGCCAACCCGTACGTCGATACCCTCGTCAACTTCCGCTACTTCTTCGTGCGGAAGACGATGTTCATCAAGTACTCGGTCGCGTTCATCATCTTCCCCGGCGGCTTCGGCACGCTCGACGAGTTGTTCGAGGCCCTCACGCTGATTCAGACGGGGAAGATCTACCAGTTCCCGGTGATTCTGTTCGGTCGCCACTACTGGGCCGGTCTCGTTCGCTGGCTGCAAACGCGCGTGCTCGGCGAGGGGAAGATCTCGCCAGGCGACATCGATCTCATGTTGCTCACCGACGATCCCGCTGAAGCGACGCAGGCCGTCGTCTCGGCGTACGAGGCGCAGCTCAACACCGCGCGGTCGCGGTTGGAGGGAGAATGAAGAAAAAGGGAACCGGGAAGAAGGGAACGCCTGTAAAGCGATCGTCTCCCGCGGGACCCAAGGCCGATCAGAAGCGCGCGGCCGAGGAACGCGAACGCGCTGGCCAGCAGCACACGGCGCACGAGACCAGCCGCTTTCTCCGCGGGCAGCGCATCGACCCGCGCCGCATCGACGGAACCGAGACCGTGACCGAGTTGATCGAGGGGACGTTCCTCGCGTACAACGCCGCGCGGCTACGCGAGGCGTGTCAGCTCTTCACGCAGAAGATGCTCGAGCCGGACGTGACGGTCGGCATGACGCTCACGGGCGCGCTCACCCCCGCCGGCCTCGGCATGGCCGCGCTCATTCCGCTCATCGAGGCGGGCTTCGTGGACTGGATCATCTCGACCGGGGCGAACCTGTATCACGACACGCATTTCGGCCTCGGGCTTGCCATGCATCGCGGCAACGCGCAGGAGTCCGACGTCGTGCTGCGCGAGGAAGGCGTGGTGCGCATCTACGACATCTTTTTCGATTACGACGTGCTGCTCTCCACGGACGCGTTCTTCCGCAAGATCATCCAGGGGCCGGAGTTCCAGCGCTCCATGTCGAGCGCGGAGTTCCACTTCCTGTGCGGCAAATACGTCCGCGAGCGCGAGCGCGCGTTAGGCGTCGGGCAGAAGTCGCTGCTCTCGGCAGCGTACGCGTGTGGCGTCCCGATCTACACGTCGTCGCCCGGCGACTCGTCCATCGGGATGAACATCGCAGCGCTGTCGCTCGACGGCAACAAGTGCGTGATCGACCCGAACGCCGACGTGAATGAGACCGCGGCCATCGTGCTCGGCGCGAAGCGCCAGGGCGGCCGCAGTGGCGTCCTGATCGCGGGCGGGGGAAGCCCGAAGAACTTCATGCTCCAGACGGAGCCGCAGATCCAGGAAGTCCTCGGCATCGACGAGAAAGGGCACGACTTCTTCCTTCAGATCACCGATGCGCGTCCGGACACGGGCGGCCTGTCAGGCGCCACGCCGGCCGAGGCGGTGAGTTGGGGGAAGATCGACCCCGACCGGTTGCCGGATGCGGTGGTGTGCTATCTCGATTCGACCGTCGCGCTCCCGCTGCTGACATCGTACGCGCTTGCGACCCGTGGCAAGCGTCCGCTGCGGCGTCTGTACGAGCGTCGCGAGGAGCTCATGAACCTGCTTCGGAGCGAATACGAGCGCGTGGGAGGCGAGCCAGCGGCGTCCGAGGACACGGACGCGGTGTTGCCCATGCATCGATAGACCGCGCGGAGACCGGGGTCAGCGCAACGGCTGCGGCCCCGTTCTCCGCACCGCCCGCACGAAGTTCGTCCGCGAGTAGTCTCCGCCCGAGAAGTATCCCGGCAGCGACTCTCCTCCGAACAGCTCGCGAACGATCGCCCGGTCGGACATCCCGGCAGCGATGCGCGCC
>DASURJ010000519.1:0-2458 GCA_036280115.1 Gemmatimonadaceae bacterium | reverse complement strand
GGGAGATTCCCCTCCGGCGCCATCACGAGGCTCACCTGCGTCGTCGCCTCGTCGGCGACGCCGACCGCATCGAGTGCCGCGTTCGCGAAGCCCTCCTTCGTGGCGATCACGCGGTAGGCGCCGATCGGCACGTCGAAGAGCGTGAAGCTGCCGTCCCCGAGGGAGACCGCACTCGAAGACACGGGGTCCGTCGTGATCGTGGCGCCGGACAGAACGGCGCCATCGGGATCGCGCACGGTTCCCGCGATCGTTCCCGTCGCGTCTCCCGGCCCGCGCTCGCCCAGGCAACCGGGCAGCAAGAGGAGCGACGCAGAGACGACGAAGCCGATCAGCGCGCGTGAGCCCACGTTCGTTCCTCCGGTGACAGGAGGAACGAGGCGAGCAGAAGCACGCCGGGTGCCGTGGAAATCGCAGCGGAAATCCGCGTGCGAGAACCCCTGCGTAACCTCGCGCGTGGCGAGGTCACGAAGCGCGGACCACGCAGGGTTTTCGTCAGAGCGACGCGACGCTCGTGCCGACGATGGCGTTCGCGCGGAGGCGCGCGCGTTGCGCGTCGGTGAGCACCTCGCTCGCGTTCTGCAGCACTCCGCTACCCGCGACGACGTAGCCGGCGGGAACGGTCACGGCGTAGTCGATGTCGCCGTACTCGAGATAGAACTCGCCCTGGCCGAGGTAGGGGTCCGTGTTCCATCCGCGAACGTCGTCGTAGACGGCCATCCGGGGATACCACTGGGCGATCTCGTACAGCATCCCGTCGCGTCCCATGCGGTCGGATCCGTGCTCCGGGACGCGGAAGGAGAAGCGCATCGCGATGGTCGCCGACCCGCCGCGCGGCGCGATCGGTTTCTCGAGATCGAGCCGCATCATCGTGTCGTCGACCTTGCCGTCGGTACCCCGTCCGTCCACGGTGAGGTTCGAGATCTCGTACCCTCCCTGGAACCCTCGCACGCCCCAGCGCGACTCCGCGGGGTAGAGCAGCGAGCCCTTGCTCCCGGGACGGTAGAGATTCTGGTCCATCTGGAGCCACACGAAGCGGAGCGTATCGGGCGAGTTGTTCGTGTAGCGGATCGTGACCGAACCGGTCACGGACTTCGCCGAGGTGTCGAGCGACGCTTCGATCGTGTAGTCCGCGCGCTGCTGCCAGTACGCCGGCCCGGGCGCGCCCGAGGCCGTGCGGTACTGATTCGGCCCGGGCCACTCCAATCGATCGAGCCGGGCGAAGGGATCACCGTCGTCCGCGGAGCCCGAGGACGCCGACCTCGGCGTCACCGCGATCGCGTGTGTGGTGTCGACGCGGACGGGCGTGAGCACCTGGGGTTGCTGGTGCGCGCACGCGCCGAGGACCGCGAGCAGAAGGAGTGAGTGCCTGGTCACGTGGATGGTGTGGGTGAAGATGTCGGTCGCCGTGAGAGGAATCGGGCGCGGCGCCGTCGCGAATGTCGCAATGCCGGTGCCGATGGCGGGAGGATGGCCTTGCCGTCGTGCTCGAGGCCGCATAAGACTGAGCCAATGGGAAATCGCACGATCGCCCGCGAGCCCGGGGTCCCCGCCGGCCACGCGGCGAGTGGAACCTCCGAGGGGACACGGCGCTATGCGTCGAGGTTCGCCGAACGATACGCGGACGACTTCTTCCGCGCGGGCCCTGGTGGCCTGTCGCTCTCGTCGCTCGGCATCGGAACCTATCTCGGCGACTGCTCGGACGCGGAGGATGCCCGCTACGCCGACGTGATCCGCAAGGCGATCGGGCAGGGCGTGAACGTCGTCGACACGGCGATCAATTATCGCCACCAGCGGTCCGAGCGGGCGATCGGCGAGGCGCTGCGCCGGGCCTTCGAGCATGGCGAGGCGCGTCGCGACGAGCTCGTGATCTGCAGCAAGGGCGGCTACATCCCGCTCGACCGCGAGCCACTGACGAAGCGCGCCGCGTACGAGCAGTTCCTGCGGCGCGAGTTCTACGAGCCGGGGGTCATGACGCCCGACGACGTCGTCGGCGGCGGGCACTCGCTCGCGCCCGGTTTCCTCCGCTACTGCATCGCGAAGAGCCGGAACAATCTCGGCATCCGCTCGATCGAGCTCTACTACCTCCACAACCCGGAAACGCAGCTCCCGGTGATGGCGGCGTCCTCCTTCCGGGAGCGCATGCGTGCGGCGTTCATGGTGCTCGAGGACGCCGTGTCGCGCGGCGACATCGGCGGCTACGGGTGCGCCACGTGGAGCGCGCTCCGCTCGACGCCGGAGAGCAGGGGGCACCTCTCGTTGCGCGACCTCGTGGCCCTCGCGCGCGAGGTGGCCGGCGACGGTCACCACTTCCGCGCGGTCCAGCTGCCGATCAACCTCGCGATGGCGGAAGCCGTGCGCGTGCCGACGCAGACGTCGCTCGACGGGACGCTCGTCAGCGTGCTGGATGCGGCACAGGAGCTCGGCCTCGCCGTCGTGGCGAGCGCGCCGCTCATGCAGG
>DASURJ010000518.1:0-5576 GCA_036280115.1 Gemmatimonadaceae bacterium | reverse complement strand
GGGCCCTGCGCCTATTATGGTCCTGCTCCTGTAAGGGCTACTGCGCCACTTTGCGGACAGTCGGGTACTCGATTCCCAACTGCTCCAGATACGTCTTGAACTTCTTGGGGTCGTAGTAGTACTTCCGCATCTCCGGCCGGTACTGCGCCATGATGTCGGCGTTGAACCAGATGGGCGGCTGGTCCGTGGGGGCGAAGAACGGCTTGTACTTGATGTCCTTCGTCTGGACCGAGTTGAAGTAGTCCCACGCGTCCGTCACGAGCCGCGGCGTGTGCAGGATGTCGAGCACCGTCATCGCCTGCACCTTCGCCCCCTGCACCACGCCCTTGTGCGCGATGGGCGTCGCCATGGCGATGGAGTTCGCCCAGTTGTGCCCGGGGAGCCCGGGGATGTTCGACGGGTAGCGCAGAGTGATCGTGGGGACGTTCCAGCTCACGTCGCCGATGTCGTCCGACCCACCGCCCATACGGGTCGCCTCGTTCACCGGGCCGCCGAGTCGGCCGGGGCGGTTGCTCAATCCACTGTCCGGGGAGCCAAGCTCGCGCTGGAGCGACTTCGCGAGGAGCTGATCCTTCTCGTCCCACGTGGGCATGCCGACCTTCTCGATGTTCTTGTACATCGCTTCGGCGACAGGACGCGAGAAATGGGCGCTCCACCCCGACCCGACCATCATGATGGTGTCGATCTGCACGTCGGCCATCATCGCGGCACCCTGCGCCATCTTCTTCGCCGCCTCGTACATGGCGAGCGTGCGCTCGTAGTCGCGCTCCCTGAAGTAGAACCAGATGCTCGCGGTCGCTGGCACGACGTTAGGCTGATCGCCGCCATCCATGATCACGTAATGCGAGCGCTGTGGCAGCGCCAGGTGCTCGCGCTTCATCTCCCACGCCTGCGCCATCAGCATCACGGCGTCGAGCGCGCTCTTGCCGCGCCACGGCGCGCCAGCCGAGTGGGCGCTCGAGCCCTTGAACTTGAAGATCGCGGAGATGAGTGCGTTGGCGCCCGACTGCCCCCACGACACGCCGAGGTCGTTCGACACGTGCGTGAAGAGCGTGACGTCGACGTCCTTGAACACGCCCGCCCGCACGAGGAACGCCTTGCCCGCCATCTGCTCCTCGGCCACGCCGGGCCAGAGGACGAGCGTGCCGGGGATCTTCTCGCGCTCCATGATCTTCTTCACCACGATGGCCGTGGCGACGTTGAGCGGCATGCCGGAGTTGTGCCCTTCGCCATGACCGGGCGAGCCGGGGACGAACGTGTCCTTGTAGCCCACGCCTGGCTTGTTTCCGGCTTGCGGGATGCCGTCGATGTCGGAGCCGAGGGAGATGACGGGTTTGCCGGATCCCCAGCGAGCGACGAAGGCGGTGGGGATGCCGGCGACGCCGCGGTCGACCTTGAAGCCATTCTGCTCGAGGATGCCGGTCAGGTACTTCGACGTCTCGACTTCCTGCATGCCGAGCTCGCCGAAGGAGAAGACTTGATCGACCATCTCCTGGATCATCTTCGCCCTGGCGTCGATCTCCTTCGCGGCCTCGGCTTTCAGGGCATCGAGTCGCGCGGACGCGTCGTACTTGTACTTGATGGAGTCGGCCCAGTTGACGCCACCACCGCCGCGTTGCGCATGCGCGGCAGTCGGGATGGCGAGTACGAGAGCAGCAATCACAATGCGACGGAGGATCTGACGGCCTGGCATCGAGCGGTCTCCGAGTGGGAACGGGTGACTGAGTTCAACGGCGACGAGATCATACGCAGTGGTCACCCGAACCGCGAGCGGGTACTCGGCACACATCTTCTATCGCGTGGCCAGGCCCGGAGGGGGCACACCGGACCTGTTGGAGGGACCATGCGACGCACCTTTGACGTTTCTCGCCGCCGCGCTCGCCGTATCGTGTGATTCAGCCGGGGCAGAGCCTGCCACGACCGAACCACCCTCCAGCCAGGGAGGTAGTGGCGACCTGCGCTGCTCGGCCACGCACACCGGCTCCTTCACCAACGTCACTGTGCCGGTCGGGGCGACGTGCCGACTCCAGAACGCGACGGTACAGGGGGACGTGAAAGCGCTGGAGAGCTCCGAGCTCTACGTGTCCAGCTCGACGGTGCGCGGCGACATTCAGGGCGATGGGGCGCGGATCGTCCAGGTCACCGGTGGCCGGGTGGACGGCGACATCCAGATCGAGGACGGCACGTCGCCGGGGCAACACGGTCTCGCAGCGCCTCCAGTGCAAGGAGAATTCGTCGCCGTTCACCCGAAGCTCGAACACGGCCGGGGAACGCGAGGACAGTGCCGTTAGGCGGAGGACTTACCCGAATATGAAGGGCGGGGTGGATTTGCGCTGAGCGGGGGCATGCGGCGGGATCGTGGCCGGCGCGAGGGACCACTCACGTGACGCGTCCGGGCACGATACCATTGCTGGGTATGCACCCCGACCGTTTCTTCGACCCCGAGCCCTCGGTCCTGCGAATCGCGCGCGAGCTGTACGCCGAGACGCGCGAGCTTCCGCTCGTCTGCCCACATGGGCACGTCGACCCGGCCTTGCTCGCCGAGGACCGGGCGTTTCCGGAGCCGGCCACGCTGATCGTGGTGCCGGACCACTACATCGTCCGCATGCTCTACTCGCAGGGCGTGCCGATGGAGGCGCTCGGCATCCCGTCGCGCGACGGCACGCCCGTCGAGCGCGACCCGCGGAAGATCTGGCGCGTGTTCGCGAGCTACTACTACCTGTTTCGCGGAACGCCGACTGGTGCGTGGCTCGACCACGAGCTTGCCGAGGTCTTTGGCGTGCGTACGCGCCTCACTGGCGAGACGGCAGACCTGGTCTACGACGAGATCTCGGAGAAGCTCCGGTCGCCCGAGTTCCGTCCGCGCGCCTTGTTCGAGCGGTTCCGCATCGAGGTCCTCGCGACCACGGACGGGGCGACGGACACGCTCGAGCATCATCGCGCGATTCGCGAGTCCGGGTGGCGCGGGCGCGTCATTCCCACGTTCCGGCCGGACGCCCTGTTCAAGGTCGCGTCACCAACGTGGCGCGACGAGCTCGCGTCGCTCGAGCAGTCGATCGGGGCGCATATCGGCGACTACTCCGAGTTCGCTCGCGCCCTCGGCCGGCGCCGCTTGTATTTCCGCACGCTCGGCGCCACCGCGACCGACCACGGAGTGACCGAGCCGTACACGGCACGGCTCGAGGCGCACGACGCGGAGCGCCTCTTCGCGCGCGCGCGAAGTGGGAAGGCCAGCGAGGCCGACCAGCGCGAGTTCGAGGCGCACATGCTCGTGGAGATGGCCCGCCTGTCGAGCGAGGACGGTCTGGTCATGCAGCTCCATGCCGGCGCGTTCCGCGATCACAACCGCCTGGTGGCGGAGCGGTTCGGCCCGAATACCGGTGGTGACATTCCGGTGATGACGGAGTTCACGCGCAACCTTCGTCCCCTGCTCGACGGGTACGGGAACGATCCGAACTTCACATTGATCCTGTTCACGCTCGACGAATCGACGTACGCACGCGAGCTTGCGCCGCTCGCGGGGCACTACCCCGCCGTGCGGCTCGGTCCGCCGTGGTGGTTCCACGACTCGATCGAGGGGATGAACCGGTTCCGCCGCTGGACGACGGAAACCGCCGGCATCTACAATACTGTCGGCTTCAACGACGACACGCGCGCGTTCTGCTCCATCCCCGCTCGGCACGACCTGTCGCGCCGGGTGGATGCGAACTTTCTGGCCGGACTCGTGGGCCGCCACATCGTGAGCATGGACGACGCCCGCGAGATGGCGCGGGCGCTCGCGTACGACCTCGCGCGGGCGGCATACCGGCTCGAGACGCCGGCAGGCACGCCGGCGGCGGCGCAGCCTAACGATTGACCTTCACACCTCACATCGCCACTCGACCGGATGGCCAGCTCTCCCACGACCGAGACGCTCGTCGAACAGCTCCGGCGTCTCCGCATCGTGCCCGTGATCGTCATCGACGACCCCGCGGACGCCGTGCCGCTCGCCCAGGCACTCACCGATGGCGGGCTCCCCTGCGCGGAGGTGACGTTCCGAACGCCGCGGGCCGCTGACGCGCTGCGGCGCATCACCGCCGAGGTGCCGAGCCTGCTCGTTGGCGCGGGGACGGTGCTGACGGCCGAGCAGGCCGCCCGGGCGCGCGACGCGGGTGCGCGGTTCATCGTGGCGCCGGGGTTTAGCCCCGCAGTAGTCGACTACGCTCTCGAGCACGACCTTCCGGTGTTCCCCGGAGTGTGCACACCAACGGAGATCGAGGCCGCGCTCGCGAAGGGGCTGGACGTGTTCAAGTTCTTTCCCGCCGAGCCGATGGGTGGCGTCGCGTTCCTCAAGGCGATCTGTGGCCCGTACGCGGGCGTGCGGTTCATGCCCACGGGCGGTGTGTCGGCGGCGAACGTCGCGAGCTACCTCGCCCTGCCGCAGGTGGTTGCGTGTGGGGGCTCGTGGATGGCGCCCGCGGACTGGATTGCCGGGAAGCAGTTCGATCGTATTCGTGAGACGACGCGTCAGGCAGCAGTGGCCGCGGGTACGCTCACCGAAGCGAGGGCGTCATGACCGCGCGCGCGCGAGTGGTCGGCGGCGGTGTGCCGAAAGTGGTCACGTTCGGTGAGGTGATGCTCCGGCTCAAGTCGCCCGGGTTCGAGCGGCTGTTCCAGTCGCCGTTGCTCGAGGCGACGTTCGGTGGTGCGGAGGCGAACGTCGCCGTGTCACTCGCCCAGTACGGCGAGCGGGTCACGTTCGTCTCGGCCATCCCGCCTAACCAGATCGGCGACGAATGCGTCGGGGAGCTCAGGCGCTACGGCGTGGACACGTCGGCCATCCGGAGGCAGGGCGAGCGGTTCGGCATCTACTTCCTCGAGAGCGGAGCCAATCAGCGCGCGTCGAAGGTGATCTACGATCGCGCGGGGTCGGCGATCGCATCGGCGAAGCCTGGGGACTTCGATTGGGACGCGATCTTCGCCGAGGCGGACTGGTTCCACGTGAGCGGTGTGACGCCGGCGATCAGTGCGAGTGCTGCGGCGCTCGCGCTCGAGGCGGCACGGGCGGCGCGCGCGGCGGGGGCGACCGTGTCGTGCGATTACAACTACCGCAAGAACCTGTGGCGGTGGGGGAAGCAGGCGCCCGAGGTCATGCGCGAGCTCGTCTCGCACGTGCACGTGGGAATCGCGAACGAGGAGGACTGCCAGAAGGCGTTAGGTGTCGAGGTTGCTGGCGCCGGTGACACCGAGGTGCACGGCGGGTCGATCGACGCGAAACGGTACGAGGCGCTCGCGGCACGAGTGCTGGATATGTTCCCGAACCTCGAGCGCCAGGTCATCACGCTCCGCGAGAGCCATAGCGCCGACCGCAACGGGTGGTCGGCGTGCATGCACCATCGCGATGGCTTTCTCGTGAGCCGTCATTACGAGATCACGGACATCGTGGACCGGGTTGGTGCGGGTGACTCGTTCGCGGCAGGGCTCATTTATGGACTTCGTGCGTACCGGGACAATGCCAAGGCGCTCGAGTTCGCGACCGCGGCATCGTGTCTCAAGCACTCCATCATTGGCGACTTCAACCGCGTGAGTGTGGCCGA
>DASURJ010000517.1:0-4712 GCA_036280115.1 Gemmatimonadaceae bacterium | reverse complement strand
GTTGGTGTCGACGATGGCGACGACCGGGATGCCGAGCTTGTTGGCCTCGAGCACCGCGATCTTCTCCTTCTTCGCGTCCACCACGAAGAGGGCGCCCGGGAGCCGGTTCATGAGCTTGATGCCCTCGAGGTTGCGGGCCAGCTTCACCCGCTCGCGCTCGAGGAGCAGCCGCTCCTTCTTGGTGTAGCTGGCGAAGCTGTCCTCGCCCTGGCCCTGCTCCAGCTCCCGGAGCCGCTTGATCTGCTTCTTCACGGTCTGGAAGTTGGTGAGCATGCCGCCGAGCCAGCGCTCGGTGACGTAGAAGCCGCCGCAGCGCTCGGCCTCGGCCTGGACCACGCCCTTGAGCTGGCGCTTGGTGCAGACGAAGAGGACGTTCTCGCCGCGCATGACGACTTCGCGCACGAGCTTCTGCGCCAGCTCGAGCTGGCGCAACGTCTTCTGGAGATCGATGATGTGAATGCCGTTGCGCTCGGCGAAGATGAACCGGCGCATCTTCGGGTTCCAACGGCGGGTCTGGTGGCCGAAGTGAACACCGGCCTCGAGGAGCTGCTGTAGACTGGGCTGCATGTACGGTAAAGCCTCGTTGGGTTTAGTCGTCCGCGATCGTCATCGCGAGCATTCGACCGGCATGACCGGCACCCGATGCTGGCTCGGATCGCGTGTGAGTTGTCGAACAACGTTCAGCCGTCGGTCCCGGCCGCCGTTCTGGCTGATGGCTGATGGCTGAGAAGCCAAGCGCGCTAGCGCTTGCTGAACTGGAATCGCTTACGCGCCTTCGGCCGGCCGGGCTTTTTTCGCTCGACCGCGCGGGCGTCACGAGTGAGAAGTCCGAGGTCACGAAGCTTACGCCGGTGGGTCTCATCGATCGAGACGAGCGCCCGGGCCACGGCCAGGCGCAGCGCACCGGCCTGCCCCGTCTGGCCGCCACCGTCCACGTTGGCGCGGACGTCGAACCGGCCAAGCGTGTCCGTGGCGGTGAACGGCTGTTGGATGGCGGAGACCAGCGCGGCGCGCGGGAAGTAGTCGCCTAACGTGCGACCGTTGACGTCCCACTTGCCGGAGCCGGGGCGGATGTAGACGCGGCACACCGCTTCCTTGCGGCGGCCGACGGCGTGCGTCACGGAACTGTCAGCCATTTACTTCGTCTCGTTGGTGCGGGCGTTGAGCGTCAGGACGGCGGGTTGCTGCGCGACATGCGGGTGGTCGGCGGTGGCGTACACGCGCAGCTTGCGCCGGAGCGTCTGCCGCCCGAGCGCGGACTTGGGGAGCATGCCGTACACCGCCTTCTCGATCACCCGCTCGGGGTGCTTCGCGAGCATCGACGCGGCCGGCGTGTGCTTCTCGTGTCCCATGTACCCGGTGTGCGAGAAATAGCGCTTCTGCTCCAGCTTCCGGCCCGTGAGCTTCACCTTGGCGGCGTTGATCACGATCACGTTGTCGCCGGTGTCCATGTGCGGCGTGTACATCGGCTTGTGCTTGCCGCGCAGGATCCTCACGACCTCGGCGGCGAGACGACCGAGGACCATTCCGTCCGCATCGACGACGTACCAGCGATGCTCGATGTCCTTCGGTGTCGCGGTGTAGGTGCTCATTGAGATGCGTATCCGAAACGTGAACGCCCGCTCGCAAACGCTGGGCGTCCGCGGCGGTCGAAAGACAACCCTAATTTTGGCAGACACGTAAGCTAGACAAGCATTTACGGCTTGTCAACCGAGCTCCACGAGCGTCGCTCCGCGCTCCACGGCCGTTCCCGGCGCGACGTGCACCGCTTTCACCACCCCGGGCGCCGCCGCGCGCAACTCGTTCTCCATCTTCATGGCCTCCATGACCACGAGGCCCTGCCCGGCCTTCACGTTGTCGCCGGGAACGACGGTCACGCGGACGATGAGACCCGGCATCGGCGCAATCAGTGGGGCCGGCCCGGTAGGCGCCGCGGCCGCCGCGGACAGCTGGCGAATGGCGTGCGTCCGCTCGTCCAGCGCGTCGACCTCGAACCGACGGCCGTCGATCGACAATGTATACTGTCCGCGCCTCGAGCCGCGCTCCACCGCGACCCGGCGGACGACATCACCAACCGCGAGCAACGACAGCGGCGTCCCAGGGAGGTCGGCGAGCCCGGCGCGGATCTCCCTCCCGTCCACACGCGCCGAATCGCCGTCCAACTCGACTTCCACGGAGCGCCCGCCCACGTCGACGACGTACTTCATGCGGCCTCCGGAACCAGCTCGCACACCGTCTCGACGTGCGCCGTTTGAGGAAACATGTCGAACGCGTGCATCGAGGCGATTCGATGGTTAGGCATCCGCGCGAGGTCGCGCGCCAGGGTCGCGGGATTACAGCTCACGTAAACAACGGCCCGTACGGCGGCCTCTCGCAGCACGGTCGTCACCCGCTCGTCGACTCCGCTACGTGGCGGGTTCAGGATCACGATGTCGGCGGGGAGCGCCTCGGCGAGCGCGTCCTCGACACGCGCGGCGACGGCGCGCGACGGCGCCCGTAGTTGCGCGTTCATCCAATGCACGGCGGCGCTGTCGAGCTCGATGGCGATCACGACCGCGCCGCGCGCCGCGAGCGGCAACGCAGTCGCTCCCGTCCCGGCGTATGCGTCGACCACTGTTTGCGGCGCGTATGCCATCACCGTCGCTACGACGTGCTCCCGTAACAGCTGAGCGGCGCTCGGGTTCACTTGCGCGAAGGACGCGTCCGGCACGGTGACGGGACGGCGGTCCACCACCAGTTGCCGCCGCCCGTGCTCGGGATCCCACCAGACGGTCGTGAGCCCCGGCACTCGCTCCGCGAAGGCTGTCGCGCGCGGCCAGTGAACCCCACCCTCGAGCACGAATGCCGCGCCGTCGTCGGTGACGCGCACGGAGGCGCGAAGACGCGGTACCCGCGGAAACAGCTTCGCCGCGCGGAAGACGTCGCGCCAGATCTCGACCACGCGTCCGTCGGTGATGAGGCACTCCTCGAGCTGAAAGACGCGGTCGGGATGGTCGTAGGGGTGAAGGCCGGCGACCCACTCGCCGCGGCGCCATCGCAACGCGAGCGTGAGCTTGGTACGGTACTCCCACTCGCGAGGGCTCGCGCGTACATCGACCGCGGGGGCGTCGCGACGGCCAATGCGCTGGATCGCGTCGCGAATGATCCGGCTCTTCGCGGCGCGCTGCGCATCGTACCGTACATGCTGGATCTGACAGCCCCCGCATCGGTCACGCGTGTAGTGCACGCACGGCGGTTCCACGCGATCGGGTGACGGCTCGACGACCGCCGTCAGGTGGCCGCGCGCGAATCGCCCGCGCGGCTCGAGCTCGGCGTCGACGACGTCGCCCGGTGCGGTACGCGGGACGAATACCGCCAGCCCATCGCTGTGGGCGACGCCGTCTCCACCGGCGGCGATGGACTCGATGCGCAGGCGGGCCGTCGCCATCAGTCGCGAATCGCCTCTCGCCGCGCCGCGTGCTTCCACCCGTCCACCCCTGCAGGATCGCGGTGGGGCGCTGCCGTCGAGGGATGCGGTCCGCGACCGTTCACAGGCGCGGGCACGCGCCCGGTACGGTCGCGGAGCGCGAGCAACGCACCCGCGATCGCGGCCACGCGAACTTCCTCGTCAGTCGGCGTCATTGCGAGGAGGTCCGGCAAGCGGCGTTCGAGCCACTGGATCTCGATGTCGCCGCGACGGAACTCCGGGTCTTCCATGACACGCAGGTGGAACTCGCGCGATGTCTCGACGCCATGGATCGTCAGCTCCAGCAACGCCCGACGCATCCGGGCGACGGCCTCGTCGCGTGTGGGCGCCCACACGATCAGCTTCGCCAACATGGGATCGTAATGCAGCCCGATCTCGCTTCCGGTCTCGATCCCACCGTCCCAGCGCACGCCCGGTCCGCTCGGGAGGTGCAGATACTCGACGCGCCCTGTCGAAGGGAGGAACCCGTTGGCGGCGTCCTCGCTCGTGATGCGGCACTCGATGGCCCAGCCCCGTGGGGTGATGGATTCCTGCGTGAACGGAAGCCGCTCGCCGGCGGCGACGCGCAGCTGCCACTGCACGAGGTCGATCCCCGTCACGAGCTCGGTGACCGGATGCTCCACCTGGAGGCGCGTATTCATCTCCAGGAAGTAGAACCGGCCGTCGCGGTCGAGGAGAAACTCGCACGTCCCGGCGTTGACGTACCCCGCCGCCCGCGCTGCGCGGACGGCCGTTTCGCCCATCTCGGCGCGCAGCGCCGGCGACACGGCGACGCTCGGCGCCTCCTCGATCATCTTCTGGTGCCGGCGCTGAACGGAGCACTCGCGCTCACCTAATGACAGCATGGTGCCGTGCTGGTCGCCGAGCACCTGGATCTCGATATGGCGCGGGCCGACGATGTATTTCTCCACGTACACCGCGTCGTCACCGAACGCGTTGCGCGATTCGCGCCGCGCCGCGTCGAGTGCGCCCGGCAACTCGTCGGCGGTTCGCACGATCCGCATCCCTTTCCCCCCGCCGCCCGCCGCGGCCTTCAGCAGCACGGGATAGGCGAACTCCTCGGCGATGCGGCCTGCCTCGGACGCGTCCGCGACGGCCGACGTCGTTCCCGGCACGACCGGGACGCCGGCCGCAGTCACGAGCTGACGTGCGGCCGTCTTGCTCCCCATCGCCGCGATGGCTTCTGCCGGCGGCCCGACGAACACGAGCCCCGCGTCGCGAACGCGGCGCGCGAACCACTCTCGTT
>DASURJ010000516.1:0-30639 GCA_036280115.1 Gemmatimonadaceae bacterium | reverse complement strand
CACTTCGACATCGAGATGATGCTCGAGATCGGGACGTGCGCCGGGATCGAGAACTACTCGCGGCACCTCTCCGGGCGGGCGGCGGGCGAGCGACCCGCGTGCCTGTTCGACTACTTCCCGGAAGACTTCCTCGTCGTGGTGGACGAGTCGCACGTCACGCTGCCGCAAGTGCGTGGCATGTACAACGGTGACCGCGCGCGGAAGCTCACGCTCGTCGAGTACGGGTTCCGGCTGCCGAGCGCACTCGACAACCGCCCGCTCGTGTTCGATGAGTTCCTCGCGCTCACGCCGCGCGCGATCATGGTGAGCGCGACCCCCGCGGAGCTCGAGCTGCAGCTGTCGGAGGGTGTCGTGGTCGAGCAGATCATCCGGCCCACCGGGCTGCTCGACCCGGAGATCGACGTGCGGCCGGTTCGCGGGCAGGTGGACGATCTGCTCAACGAGATCCGCATCCGCGAGCGGCGCGGTGAGCGCGTACTCGTCACGACGCTCACGAAGCGGATGGCCGAGGATCTCACGGACTACCTGCAGCAGATGGGCGTCCGCGTCCGCTACATGCACTCGGACATCGATGCCATCGAGCGTATGGAGATCGTCCGCGGTCTCCGGCTCGGCGAATTCGATGTGCTCGTCGGCATCAACCTGCTGCGCGAAGGGCTGGACATGCCGGAGGTGTCCCTCGTCGCGATCCTCGACGCGGATCAGGAAGGGTTTCTCCGCAGCGACCGGTCGCTCATTCAGACGGTCGGGCGCGCAGCTCGGCACGTCGGCGGCCGCGCGATCTTCTACGCCGACCGGATCACCGGGTCGATGGAACGGTGCATCCAGGAGACGGCGAGGCGTCGCGAGACCCAGCGCGAGCATAACGAGGCGCACGGGATCGTGCCGCGCGGCGTGGAGAAGAGTGTCGAGCAGGTTCGCTTCATCACGCGCGTTGCGGACGCGCGGGCGGAACGCGAGAGCCGAGAGCGCGACGCGCGCAAGGTCGCCGAGGCGACGGCGGCGTACGGGGCGCGCGACACGGCGGCGCTCATCGAGCAGCTCGAGCGCGACATGCGCGAGGCCGCGGCGAACCTGGATTTCGAGACGGCGGCGCGCCTTCGCGATCAGCTGTTCGAGCTCAAGGCGAAGGCAGATGGCAACGTCGCGCGGTCGCGCGGCGCGTTCGCGGACATTCGGGCGCACACCTGACGCCACGCCACGTGCGCCCATATCACCACGTCGTGCCGCCGCTCGCGCCGCGGGGCCGCGTTGCCATGACCCGCGATGAGCTCGTGGCATGGGGTGAGGCGTTCGGCCGAGCGGCGTCGCCGCCGCTGGTCGTTGCGCTGGCGGGCGACCTCGGGGCAGGGAAGACGACGCTCGCGCAGGCCATCTGCGCCGGCTATGGCGTCACCGAGCCCGTCACGAGCCCGACGTTCGCGATCGTGCACCGCTACGAGGCGCCGCGGTCACCCGTGTACCATCTCGACCTCTATCGCCTCGAGCGACCGTCGGAGCTCGTGAACATCGGCTGGGACGAGATCGTGATGGCGCATGCGCTGGTCATCATCGAGTGGCCCGAGCGTGCGGGCGACCTGATGCCCGCGGACCACGTGCCGCTCAACCTGGAGCACATCGCGGGGGATTCGGACCGGCGAATCCTCCTGGCGGGGTGATCATGCCGACGCTCGCGATCGAGGCATCGACCTACTCGGGGAGCGTTGCCGTCATTCAGGACGGCCTCGTCGTCGCCGAACGCGAAACGGCCATGCGGGGCGAGCGCGAGGAGCGCCTCATGCCAGCCGTGGCGGGCGCGCTGCGGGACGCGGGCGTGGAGCCGCCGGCGCTCGCGCGCATCGTGTGCGGTGCCGGGCCGGGAAGCTTCACGAGCCTGCGCATCGCCGGTGCGATCGCGAAGGGGCTGGCGCTCGCGGCGCACGCCCCGCTCTACCCCGTGTCCTCGCTGCTGCTGGTCGTCGCCGGCGCCCGGCCATCCGTGGCCCCCGGCCGCTACGCCGTGGCACTGGACGCGATGCGCGGCGACGTATACGCCGCCGTCTTTTCGGTCACCGATTCGGTCATCGTCGAGGAGGTGCCCGTGGCGATCGTGCCGCGCTCGGATCTCCTGTCGTTCGCCCGCATCCACGCGGCGAGTGTCGTCGGGCCTAACGAGACGCCGCCGCGCCAGCCGCACGCGCGCGGCGCCGTCAGCCTGGGTACCCTGGTCGCGTGGCCGCCCGCCGCCGACCTCGCCTCGTGGGAGCCGGAGTACGGTCGTCTCGCCGAGGCGCAGGTCCGATGGGAAGCGGCGCACGGCCGTGCGCTGACGCCGCGATGACGAGCACGCACTCGGGTGCCGCCTCGGGCGTGCCGCCCCGGCACATGGTCGTTAGGCAGGCACGGGCCGGCGACGTCGACGACGTCGCGGCGATCGAACGTCGCGCGTTCAGCGACCCGTGGTCCGCGGGGTCGTTCCGCGCGCTGGTCGGCAATCCCCTCGTCGAGTTCGCCGTCGCCGAGGACACCATCACCGGCCGGATCCTCGGATACGTCGTCGCGTGGTTCGTCGTGGACGAAGCCGAGATCGCGAACCTCGCCGTGTCGGACGGCGCCCGGCGGAGCGGCGTCGGCTCGCGCCTGCTCGACCACGCGCTGGACACCGCGGCCCGCCGGAGGGCGCGGGTCGTGTTCCTCGAAGTGCGCGAGTCGAATACCGCGGCACAGGCCCTGTACGCGTCCCGACAGTTCGTCGTCGCGGGCCGGCGCGCGAAATACTATCGCAAACCGGTCGAAGACGCCCTCGTGCTTCGACGCGAACTGTGACGTACCTTCCAGCGCACATTCCGCTGTCGCAATCAAACTGCTTGACGCGCGCCGATTTGTTTGCGGGCGTGTCGGCTCAATCCTATACTTTCCGCGGCGAGCATAACTTCACTCGCCAGGAGGCATTGTGAGCCGAAGCTTGAACAAGGTGTCCCTGATCGGAAACCTCGGGGCCGACCCCGAAGTCCGATCCACCACGGGCGGCAATCGCGTCGCGACGTTCGGGCTCGCGACGAGCCGGTCGTGGACCAGCCCGTCGGGCGAACGCCAGGAAAAGACCGAGTGGCACCGCTGCGTGGTCTGGAACAGCAAGGGGTCCCAGCTGGCGGATATCGTCGAGAAGTACGTGAAGAAGGGCGACAAGATCTACGTCGAAGGGCGCATCGAATACCGGCAGTGGCAGGACAAGGACGGCCAGACCCGGTACAGCACCGAGATCAACGTTCGTGAGCTGATCATGCTGGGCGGGCCCCGCGGCGGCGGTGGCGATCACGACGCCGAAGGCGGCACCGGATACAGTCGCAGCCGAGCTCCCGCGGAGCGCGCCAAAAGCGCCGCTGGCGCCTCGGGTGACGACTTCGAGGACTTTCCCGGAGCGCTGAATGATGAAGACGACGATCTCCCGTTCTAGCCGACTGGCGATCGCGACCGTGGGGGCCGTGATGGCCCCCACGTTCGCTATCAGCCAGGATTCCACCGCGAAACCGCGGACGCACGTCGTCCGGAGAGGCGACACGCTGTGGGAAATCGCTCGCACGTACACGAACGACCCGCTGCGCTGGAGGCAGGTCTACCGCCTGAACACCGCGACCGTCGAGGACCCGCACTGGATCTATCCCGGCGAGCGACTGCGTCTCCCGGGGAGCGCGGTCGCGGATGCCACCGCCGCTGCGCGCCCGGCCGGAGCCCCGCGGGACAGTCGCACGGTCGCAGCGGTCTCGGCGGACTCCTCGTCGCCCGTGACCGTGGAGGTCTCGGCGACCTCGCCAGTCGCGCGCACCGACGGCGAGACCGTCTTCAAGCGTGCCCTCGACGACCGGGCTATGCGTCCGGCGCTGACGCCGGTCGCGTTCCAGGGCCAGTCACAAGGGCCGCCGGCGGCGCCGACGCTCCGCCCCGGTGAGGTGTACGCCGCGCCGTACGTCGAGCGCGACGCAGGGCCAGCGAATGCTGGTCGCATTGTGGGCTCGGGGGATGTCCCGGGAATCCCGCTCACGCAGGCGGAGCGCCCACTGCAGTCGGGCGAGCGTGTCCTCGTCGTGGTGCCGCCGGGCATGTCGTCGGCACCCGGCACGCGATACATCGCCGTCCGTCGTGGGCCTATGCTGGCTGGCGTCGGGCAGGTGATGATCCCGACGGGTGTCGTTGCGGTCGAGCGAACTCAACCGGGGCAGGCTGTCGACGCTCGTGTCATCGCGAGGTACGAGCAGCTGCTCATCGGCGACGAGCTGGTGACGATGGAGGCCGTTCCAGCAGACCTTCCGCGGCCTCGGGCCCAGACCGGTGGCGCCGAGACGAGCGTGCTCTGGGTGGAGGGGGAATCGCCGCTGCCGTCGCTGCAATCGTACGTGATCATCGAAGGGGGCGCGGACTCGGGAACGCGCGCCGGGGACCAGATCATGTTCTACCGCGAGCAGCGCACGACGCCGGACGGGATCGTGCTCCCGGAGAGCGAGATCGCGATCGCGCAGGTGGTGCGGGTCACGCCGCAGGCTGCGAGCGCCATGATCATCCACCAATCGTTCGCGGGCATTCATCAGGGCACCCGTGGACGGGTGTCGGCCAAGATGCCCTGAGCGCCTGGCCCAATTACATTAGGGCGACCGTGACGTGTGCGATCGCCTCAACCGTACTGGTAGGATGGCGCAGCGGCGCTGCGGCTTCGGCCTCGGCGCCGTTTGCACATTGGTAGGCTTGTGCGTCTCCATGTGACTGGACGCACGTGCATTTCGTGTGTTGATACGGCGACCCGAGCGCACCCCGATAACCCAGATGCTCCAAACTCGATGATGTCGCTACGATACAACCCCCGGGGACGCTGACGTGCCGCGGGCCCTCGTGACCGGCGGCGCCGGGTTCATTGGTTCCCACGTCGCTGACCTGTACCTCGAACACGGCTACGAGGTAACGGTGCTCGACAACTTCGCGTCGGGCCGGCGGGAGAACGTGCCCGAAGGGGCGCGCCTCGCCGAGCTGGACCTCACCGGCGCAGATGCGGCGCGCCTGGTGCGCGAAGGTCAGTTCGATGTCATCTCGCACCTGGGCGCCCAGATCGACGTGCGGAAGAGCGTCGCCGATCCGGTGTTGGACGCCTCCATCAACATCAACGGAACGCTGAACCTGATCGAGGCGGTGCGCGCGTCGCGTCACCCCACGCGGTTCATCTTCTCGTCGACGGGCGGCGCGTTGTACGGCGACTTCGTGACGCCGCCGAACGTCGAGGATTTTCCGAAAGACCCCGAATCGCCGTACGGCATCGCGAAGCTGAGCGCGGAGCTGTACCTCGCGTATTACGGGCGCGTGCACAAGGTGGACACGGTCGCGCTGCGGTATGCGAACGTTTACGGCCCACGCCAGGACCCGCACGGGGAGGCAGGCGTGGTAGCAATCTTCTGCAATCGCATACTCACCGGGCAGCCGCTCACGGTCTTCGGCGACGGCTCGCAGACGCGCGATTACGTCTACGTGAAGGACGTCGCGCGTGCGAATCTCGCTGCGGCGACGCGTGCCCTGCCCGCACCCGCGAAGCTCGATGCGCGAGGCTTCAACATCGGTACGGGCATCGAGACGTCCGTCATCGAGCTCGCGAACGCGTTGCAGAAGAGCGCGGGATCGAGCGTGCCCGTTCACCGCGCCGCGGCCCGCCCTGGCGAGCAGCAGCGCAGCGCCGTGAGCATCGCGAAGGCGCAACGCGTGCTCGGATGGGCGCCAACCGTTCCGCTCAGCGAGGGGTTGGAAGAGACCTTCGGGTTTTTCGCCGAACGCTTCGGGCGGGAACGACAGCCCACGTGACCTCCGCACCCACGTGACCTCCGCACCCACGTGACCCACGTGACCCCGTGACCATGCTCGGATACTTCCAGGTCGGACAGCCGGTGCCCACGACGCCGTGGGAGATGATCACGCACTCCTCGCTCGTCACCCAGGTGGTGCTCGGCGTCCTCGTCGTGTTGTCGCTCATCAGTTGGGCGGTCATGTTCGGGAAATGGGTCGAGTTCCGCCGGGTGCGCAGCGCGGGCGACGCATTCATGCGGAGCTTCGACCGCGCACATTCGCTCGACGAAGTGGCGACGCTGGTGAAGCACGCGAAGGACAGCCCGTTCACGCGCGTGTTCGAGCGGGCGATCCAGTTTCTGTCGCAAACGAAGCCCGCGCTCGCTGCCTCGCCCGAGCGAGCGGCACGGCTGAGCGGGTCACAGGTCGAAGCGCTTCGGCTCGTCCTCGACGCCGAGACGAACGCGGAGCGCGACTCGTTACTGCGGTTCGTGCCGTCGCTCGCGACGATCGGCTCCGTCAGCCCGCTCATCGGCCTCCTGGGAACCGTGCTCGGCGTCATTTCGGCGTTCACCGGGATCGCGACCCAGGGGTCAGGGAACATCAGTGCGGTAGCGCCGGGTATTGGAGAGGCGCTCATGGCCACCGCGGCTGCGCTGGCCGTGGCCATTCCGGCGGTGTTCGGGTACAACATCTTCGCGCACCGCGTGAATCGCTTCGACAGTGAGCTCGAGGGATTCGGGTCGGAGCTGATCGCACTCATGGTGCGCGAAGGGAGGATCTAGCGGATGGCGCGACGCCGTAGCGGTGAACGCTCGCCGCTCAATGCAGAGATCAATGTCGTGAGCCTCATCGACGTGATGATGCTGCTCATGGTGATCTTCATGATCACCGCACCGATCATGCAGGGCGGCGTGGACGTGAAGTTGCCGACCGCGGACGCGGCGCCACTCGATCCGAAAGGCGGGATGGTGGTGACCGTGGATCGGCAGGGGCAGATCTTCGTCGATGAATCGCGAATGAGCTTCGACGCGTTCCGCGCGTCGTTCAAGGCGCTCGCGAGCCGGCGTGCGTCGCAGGGGGTCTACCTTCGCGCGGACGACGCCGCATCGTACGGTCAGGTCGTGCGCGTGTTGGGCGTCATGCGCCAGGCTGGTGTCGGCGACATCGGCCTCGTCGCGGAGCCGTTGGAGAAGTAGTGAGACGTCGCGAGAGCAGCGCGAGGCTCGGCGGACCGCTCGGTGTGTCCGTGCTTCTGCACGCGTCGCTCGTCGCGTCAGCGGTGTTTTTCGCGCGGCCGGGGCCCGCGAGGACGTTGCCGCCCGTCTACAAGGTGAATCTCGTTGCTGCCCCTGCGGGGCCTAGCGCGATCGGTGAAGTGAACCCGACGCCGACGCCAGCGGCGCCCACGCCCACTCCGCCCGCACCGCCCAAGCGCGCGGAGACGAAACCCACCGACATGCCGGCGCCCGCGAAGCCGAAGGAGCCACCGCGACGGCGCCCTGCAACTCCCGCCACGCCGACCCCGGAACCCAAGGCACCGCCAAAAAACGCGCCGCCCACGAAGGCAGGCGGTGGACCCACGGGCGGGTCGGGCACCGACGTCGCGAACATCAAGTCCGAAGGCGTCGAGTTTCCGTATCCCGCGTACCTCAACAACATCGTCAGGCAGATCGCGCTGCGCTTCAAGCCGCGGAACCCGGGCGCGTTGCGCGCCGAGGTGTTCTTCATCGTCAAGCGTGATGGAACGATCGGTGAGTTCCGGTTTCTGACGAAGTCGGGCTCGTACGCGTTCGACCTCGAGGCACAGGGTGCGATCGAGTCGGCGGGGTCGGCGCGCGCGTTCGGAATGTTGCCCGACGGTTACGTGAACGACTTCTTGCCCGTAATCTTCAGCTTCGATCCCTCGCTGTTCCGCTAAATGACTCGATTCCCTCGAGCCGTCCTCGTCGCCGCTCTCGCCGCGCTGGTTCCGCTGGCGCCTGTCGCCGCACAGGACACGCTCCAGCAGGCCGTCCGCATCGGCCTGCGCTACGACCCGGGCACGAAGCCGGGCGTTCTCGTGTTACGCGTCCCCGGAGCGAATGGCGATTCGATTCGCGCGATTCTTCAACGCGACTTCGACTACGGCGACCGGATCAACGTCGTCGCCGCTGACGAAGCGGGCTTTCCCGACACGCCGGTTGGAGGACGCAACGGCAACTACCCCTTGTACGCGCGGCTCGGCGCGATTGCGCTGGTGCAGGCGACGCCGACCGCGACCGGGATCCACATCGCCGTGCACGACGTCGCCGACCAGAAGGTCGAGCGCGTGCGTGATTTCGGCGTCGAAGGTGCACCGAACTCGCGCGAGTGGCGGATGTCGCTCCACGCCATTGCCGACGAGATCGAGCTCTGGATCACCGGCGTGCGCGGCATCGCGGCGACGCGCATCGCGTACGTCCAGGGCGTACGGAACGGACGACTCTACGTCATCGACAGCGACGGCGCGTTCCCCACGCCCGTTGGCGACCATAGCGGCGTCATGTCGCCGAACTGGCACCCGAAGGGCACGCATGTCGTCTACTCCGTGATCGGGGCGCGCGGCTGCTGCCAGATCTTCGTGTACGACGTGGTGTCGGGCAGCGCGAGGCAGGTTCCTGTCGGCGGCGGGCTCAACTCGACGCCGGTTTTCGCGCCGGACGGGGTCGTCATCGTGTATACGCACGGCGAGGAGAGCGGCACGGACCTGTTCGCTACGACGCCGTTCGATCGCGGGCCGACACGCCGCATCACGGTGGGGCGGGGCACCGACAACACGACGCCCACCTTCAGCCCCGACGGGCGAAAACTCGCGTTCACAACCGGTCGTCTTGGGCGGCCGGAGATATATATTAGCGACGCCGATGGAACGAACCCGGAATTGTTGACCTCGTATAACTTCGGCGATCAGAACTATCGTGCGAATCCGGACTGGTCTCCCGACGGGCGACTGATCGCGTTTCAGTCGCTGCAGCCCAACAGCCAGTTTCAGCTCAACACGATCTCGCTGCGCGATCGGAGTGTGAAGCAGCTAACGAGCGAAGGGAGCAACGAAGACGCCTCCTGGGCTCCTGACAGCCGTCATATCATCTTCTCGTCGACGCGGACGGGACAAAAGCAGCTGTTCGTCATCGATACGGAGTCTGGTCGCTGGCGACAGTTGACGCGGAACGGGGGTGTGCGTCTACCTGCATGGTCGCCCCCGCTGAAGCGGTAGACCACCATTCTTCCCTGCCACCGTTTTCGGAGAGATCATGCATCGCGTTACCCGTGCCCTCGCCCTGTCGGTCGTCGCCACTGTCGCGCTCGCTGGCTGCCGCCGCAAGCCGGAGACCCAGCCGGCGCCTGTCGAGACGACACCCGTCTCCAACCCGGCGCCCACCAACCCGGCGCCCGCGTGCGACGCCGCCTGCGAAGCCGAGAAGCGGCGAGCCGAGGAGGAGGCGCGCCGTCGCGCCACGGAAGCCTCGCGTAGCGCGCTCACGGCCACCATCTACTTCGACTACGACCGCTCGGACATCACCGACGACGCTCGCGCGAAGCTCGACGCCAAGGTCCCCGTGCTCACGCAGAACACCGGCATCCGCATTCGCATCGCCGGCCACACCGACAGCCGTGGCTCCGACGAGTACAACCTCGCCCTCGGCCAGCGCCGCGCGGCCGCGGCGAAGCGTTACCTGACCGATCGCGGGATCGACGCCGCCCGCATCGAGATCGTGAGCTTCGGCGAAGAGCGCCCGACCTGCTCGGCCGAAGACGAGTCCTGCTGGTCGCAGAATCGCCGTGACGAGTTCGAGATCACGGTCGGTGAGATCACTACCGCGCAGTCCGACAACTCCACTCGATGATTTTCCCTGGCCGTATCATGCGCTGCCTCGCACCCGTCGCGCTCGCGCTGGCGACGGGTGCGTGTTTCGCCACGCGGAACGACGTTCGCATCCTCCAGGAGGATGTGGCGCAGGTCCGCGCGGCGACGCTCCGGGCGGACTCCGCCCGCGCCGCCCAACTCGCCGAGCTGGCCGCCGCGCTTCGCGCGGTTACCGATTCCATGCGGTTGGCCAACGATCGCGTCTCGCGTTTCCAGGCGAACGCGCAGGGCGACCTGCGATCGATCCAGGAACAACTGCTGCAGATTCAGGAGCTCACCGGCGCGAGCGCGTCGAGGATCACCGACCTGCGCCGGGAGCTCGAAGAGCGAAACGCCCAGACGGCGCCGTCGCCCGTGGCGCCGATGCCGGGCGATACCACCCGGCCGCCTCAGACCGCCGCGCAACCGGCGGGCCCGGGTCCGGCGACGCTGTACAAGCTCGCGGTGGATCAGATGAACCGCGGCAGCCACAGTACGGCCCGGACGGGCTTCCAGGACTTGCTGGCGCAATACCCGAGCTCCGATCTCGCCCCTGATGCGCAGTACTACATTGGGGAGACGTTACAGGCCGAAGGGAACCCCGCCGCGGCGGACTCGGTATTCACGCTGGTCGTCGAGAAGTACCCGAGCGCGCCCCGGGCGGCCACCGCCCTCTACAAGCACGGCCTTTTCCTCCAGCGAGAAAAGCGGGATCGTGAGGCACGCCAGGTCTTTCAGAGCGTCATCGACAAGTACCCGCGTTCGGACGAGGCGGCCCTCGCGCGCGAGCAACTCAGGGGCGGCGACTAGTCGCGCCAGGCAGAACAACTGATGGCAGCGCCCGGCAACAGCGCGGAGATGCCGTTCCTCGACCACCTCGAGGAGCTCCGCTGGCGAATCCTCTGGTCGCTGCTCGCCCTCGTGATCGGCGTCGTTGCCGCCTTCATCGCCCTGCAACAGTTCGACGTCTTCAAGTTCCTCGAGGGCCCGATCCTGCCGTACCTCGGCGGGAACAAGCTGAAATACACACACCCGGCCGACCCGTTCACGGTGCTCATCACGGCATCGTTCACGATCGGGATCGTGATCGCCATGCCGGTCATCATCTACCAGGCATGGGCGTTCCTCGCGCCCGCGCTCTACGCGAACGAGAAGAAGGTCGTCCTGCCCGTCATCTTCGGCGCGATCTTCCTGTTCGTCTCCGGCGTACTGCTCTCGTTCTACGTCGTGTTGCCGAAGACGATCGGGTGGCTCATGGCCATCGCGGCGAACACGGACGCGCTCGAGCCCATGATCACCTACCGCGACTACTTCAGCTTCGCGGTGAACATGTCGCTCGCATTCGGGCTCTGCTTCGAGCTGCCGATCGTCATCCTGATGCTCGCGCTGCTCGGGATCGTCACGCCGGAGTTTCTCAGACGCTATCGCCGCCACGCCGGGATCCTCTGCATCGTGGCCGGCGCGTTCCTGTCGCCGGGCGACTTGATCTGGACGACGATTCTGCTCGCGGTCCCGCTGTACCTGCTGTACGAGGTCAGCGTGGTGTTGACGACGTTGGTATACCGCCGCCGTCGGAAGCGCGCCGCGGCACTCGCCGCCGAGGAGGCCGCGGCAAAGGCGGCGGAGGCGGAGGCGGACCGGAGCGAACCGCGTCGGCTCTCGAGCGAGGCGTGGGAGGAGGACGCGACGCCCGGCGTGTGGGGCGGTTCGTGACGCGTTGGCTTCGGGCGCCCGTTAGGCACGCCCGGTCCGTCATCGCCGTCGCGTTCGTCGCCGCTGTGGCCTTCGCGACTCCGTCGGAGGCCGACACCCAGGTCCCACGCGACACCACCACGAGGCGCGATACGACCGCCCGTCGCGACACGACGTTTCGGCGCGATACGCTACCGCGTGACACGACGCGCGCGCCCGGCGACACCATTCCCGCAGACAGCACGGCCAAGTTCCAGGTCGAATGGGCAACGCCCGATTCGGTGATGGCGGCCCTCCTCGAGCGCGAGGGATACGTGGCCACGAAGTATCAGGGCGACCAGGTCCAACTGCGGGCGCAGGATCGGGTGATACGTCTCATCGGCGACGCCGCGGTGGGTCGCCCCGAAGCGGTGCTCGTTGGCGACACGGTCACCTACAACGACTCGCTCGACATTGTCACGGCGGTGGCCGGCGATACCGGAACCGTCATCCTTCAGGACCCCACCGGCGGGCAGGACGACATCGTCGCGCGACGAATCGTCTACGAGGTCGAGAATCGCCGCGGCCTCGCGTACGAGGTGACGACGGCCGTCGAGAGCGGGCAGCGCTGGGTCGTGCACGGCGAGATTACCGGGTTCCTCAACGACAGCTCGGCGGCGAGACGGAACGCGTTCTACGCCAAGGAAGGGTGGATCACGAGCTGCCAGGAGACGAAGCCGCATTACCACTTCGCGTCCAAGGAGATGAAGGTCATCTCGAAGGACGTGATGGTCGCGCGGCCAGCGATCCTGTACATCGGCGACATTCCGGTGTTCTGGTTGCCGTTCGTGTTCCAGGACCTTCGCTCGGGCCGGCGCAGCGGCATCATCCCGCCGCGATTCGGCGTGAGCGACATCGTGCGCAACAGTCCGGACTACCGGCGTACCATCGAGGACCTCGGGTACTACTTCGCGCTCAGCGATTACTACGACGCGCAGGTCGCGCTCGACTGGCGGAGCAGCGCCGGGGCCGAGGAGAACGATCCTGGCTGGATCCGCTACAAGGGCAGCTTCAATTACCGGTGGCTGAACCGCTTCCTGAGCGGCGGCATCGACGTGTCGTACCTCAAGCAGGGCGACGGCCTCGAGAACCGGACGTACTCGTGGAACCACGAGCAGCAATTCTCGCAGCGCAGCCGGCTGTCGATGAGCCTGAACTACGCGTCGAGCACGACGATTCAGCGACGAAACACGTTCAATCCGTGGAACGTCCTGTCGACGATCGACTCGCGGCTCAACTACCAGCAGCAGATCGGTGCGTTTCAGCTCGGCCTCGGCGGCTCGCGAAAGCAGTATCCCGGACGCGAGCAGGTCGATCAGGATTTCCCGAGTATCAACGTCTCCAGCAAGCCGATCAACCTCGGGACCTGGCTCACGTGGACGCCGAGCCTGCAGTTCGGGAACCGGCAGAGCCTGCACATCGATAACACTGGCCGGCCGGCGTTCCGATACATACCGGCGCAGAGTGGCGTCGGCATCGACAGCGTGCTCGTCGATCAAAGCACACGCGTGACGAGCGCGAGCTTCGATACGCCGATCAAGATCGGCGAATTCACCTGGACGAACTCGTTCAGGTACTCAGACAACCTGAATGACTTTCCGCTGACGAAGACGGTTCTCGACCCGGCCGATTCATCGAGGAAGCAGGTCGTCACGTTCGAGCGCGACTTCACGACGACCGTCGATTGGACGACCGGCATCAACCTGCCGAGCTTCTTTCAGGGAACGTGGAAGCTCTCGCCGTCCGTGAGCTTCCAGAACGTCGACCCGAAACCGTTCTTCTTCCGATCGCAGTTTTCGAGCGGCAAGTTCGCGCAACAGAAAAAGCGCGTCGTCTGGAGCCTGTCGTCGTCACCCACGTTCTTCGGGCTGTTCCCCGGGCTCGGTCCCGTGGAGCGATTCCGGCACTCCATCTCACCGTCGATCTCGTACAGCTACGCGCCACGTTCGAGCGTGAGCGACGACTACCTGCGCGCGACGAACCAGACGCGCCAGGGCTATCTCGGATCCCTCGCGCAGAATCTCGTGAGCCTCACGCTCTCGACGAACATCGAGGCGAAGATGCGGACGGCGGGCGACTCGGTGCCCGACGAGGCGAAGCCGAAAGTGAAGCTGCTCTCCGTGAACTTCACGTCGCTCGAGTACGACTTCCAGCGCGCGAAGGAAACCGGGGGGTCGGGGTTCGTCACGGATCGCTTCGGGTACACGATCCGGTCCGACTTACTGCCGGGGTTCGATTTCGGCGTCGACTACTCGCTGTTCCGCGGGAGCCCGCGCACGAGCGACACGGCGGAGTTCAGCCCGTACCGTGAGGCCGTGCGTGGGTCCCTCTCTCTCAATCGGCAGTCCGGGATCGTTGCCGCAGTCGCGCGGCTGTTCGGGATGGATCTGCGCGAGCCAGAGACTCCTCCGCCCGCCGCCGCGGCGACCCGAGACACCGCGGAGGTCCGCTCGGTTGCCGCGCAACGCATCGCGGGCAGCGTGAACACGGCGACGCGAATGAACGAGCAGTTCGGGATGAGCGGCGGGGGCGCGTGGCAGGTGGACCTCACGTACAGCTCGCAGCGCTCGCGTCCGATCGAGGGAGCCATCGTCGTCGATCCGGAAGAACAGTGCGGATACTTGCAAAACGTCGATCCGCTCGCGTTCGAACAGTGCGTGCAGCGATACACCACAGGGCCGGGAATCGACGACCCGTTCGCGCCGACGACGGGCGGCGGGCAGGTATTCCGTAGCCCGCCCACGCGAAACATCCAGGCGTCCACACGGTTTGGCATCACGCCGAAATGGGCGATGCAGTGGTCGACGAACTACGACTTCGTTCGGGGTGAGTTCGGCATGCACACGGTGTCGCTGCGCCGCGAGCTTCATGACTGGGACGCGATCTTCGCATTCACACAGTCACCGAACGGCAACTTCGCGTTCAACTTCTTCATCGCCCTGCGGGCACAGCCGGAGCTGAAGTTCAACTACGATCGGCGGAGTTATCGACGGACGCCGGGTGGGTTTCAGTAAGTCAGCTATCAGCCAACAGCCATCCGCCATCAGCAAAGCAGAACCCTCGGGATGCCCCTCCGTAGCAGGGAGGCATCCCGAGGGCTTGGCTTTGCTGATAGCTGATAGCGCTGATAGCTGATGGCTGATAGCTGTTTCTCCCTTGTCTATCCGTTCCATCCTCCCGACATTCCCGGCCATGAATGACAGTGTCGTGCTCGATGGCCGGTCACTCACGATAGGCGACGTCGAAGCGGTAGCGCGGGGGGAGCGGCAGGTCGTGCTGTCGCCAGCCGCAGCGCAGCAGATGCAGCGTACGCAGAGTCACGTGGACCGCATCGTTCGCAATCGCGACGTCGTGTACGGTGTGACGACCGGGTTCGGCAAGCTCTCCGAGGTCGCGATTCCGCCGGACCGGCTTGGCGAGCTGCAGGTGAACCTCGTGCGCAGCCACGCCTCCGGCGTCGGCGACCTGCTGCCGCGCGACGTGACGCGCGCGATGATGCTGCTCCGCGCGAACGTGCTCGCCAAGGGATTCTCGGGCGCGCGGCCAGCGCTGCCCGAGTTGCTCGTCGGAATGCTCAATGCAGGCCTCTGGCCGCCGATACCGGAGCAGGGGAGCGTTGGCGCGAGCGGTGACCTCGCGCCGCTCGCGCATCTGGCACTCGCCCTGATTGGTGAGGGTGAGTTGCACGGCCGGGACGGGAGCGGTGAGGCTGCCGCGATGCTCCGCGCAGCCGGACTCGCCCCGGTGACGCTCGCGCCGAAGGAAGGCATCACGCTCATCAACGGCACGCAAGCGCATACGGCGGTGGCGGCGCTTGCTCTGGCCGACGCGCACAGGCTCTGGCAGACGGCACACGTGGCAGGCGCGGCGTCACTCGAGGCGCTGCTCGGGACGCCGGTCGCGTTCGACGCCCGTATCCACGAGGCGCGTGGCCAGGTGGGACAGCAACGGTCCGCGGCCCTGTTGCGGGAGCTCCTGGGAGACAGCGAGATCCGTGAGTCGCATCGACACGGCGACCCGCGCGTGCAGGATGCCTACGCGCTCCGCTGCATGCCGCAGGTCCATGGCCCGGTTGCGGATGCGATCGACTTCGCGGAATCCCTCGTAGCGCGCGAGATCAACGCCGCGACCGACAACCCGCTCGTGTTCGAGAACGGCGAGCTCTTGAGCGGAGGAAACTTCCACGGACTGGCAGTCGCGGTCGCCCTCGATGTGCTCGCCATCGTGCTGACGAACCTGGCGACCATCGCCGAGCGACGCATCGATCGTCTGGTGCACCCCGACCTCAATCAGGGGCTGCCGCCGTTTCTCACGCGCGATGCGGGCGTGTGCTCGGGATTCATGATGGCGCAGGTGACCGCGGCCGCGCTCGCGAGCGAGTGCAAGGTGCTGTCGCACCCGGCAAGCGTGGATACCATCCCGACGGACGGCAACAAGGAGGACGTTGTCCCCATGGCCATGGGGGCGGCGTGGAAGCTCCGGCGGGTGGTGCGCAACGTGCAGCATATTCTTGCCATCGAGCTCATGTGCGCCGCGCAGGGGATCGAATATCGGCGGCCGCTTCGCGCCTCACGCGGTGTCGAGGACGCGCTCGCGATCGTGCGTGAGCTCGTGCCGCCGCTCGTCGAAGATCGCGTACTCGCTCCGGACATCACCTCGCTCGCGGCGGCGGTTGCCGCCGGGCGATTCACCGAATTCGCCTTCGCCACCGCATGACTGCTTCGTCCCTGTCCGCTCCCCCAGCGGCTGCCGCGCGTAGCAAGAGCCGCATGGTGACTGCTCCGCGCGGCCGCACCCTGTCGTGCAAGGGGTGGCAGCAAGAGGCGGCCCTGCGGATGCTCATGAACAATCTCGATCCCGCGGTCGCGGAGCGTCCGGAGGACCTCGTCGTGTACGGGGGCACTGGTCGCGCCGCGCGATCTTGGGAAGCATTCGACGCCATCGTCGCGTCACTCCGCGCCCTCGAGCATGACGAGACGTTGCTCGTTCAGAGTGGGAAGCCGGTCGCCGTGTTCCGCACGCACGCGAGCGCTCCACGCGTGCTCATCGCCAACAGCAATCTCGTGGGCCGATGGGCGACGTGGGAGCACTTCCGCGAGCTCGAGCGCCTCGGCCTCACGATGTACGGGCAGATGACCGCCGGCTCGTGGATCTACATCGGGACGCAGGGGATTTTGCAGGGCACGTATGAGACGTTCGGTGCCGTCGCCGCGCGCCATTTCGGCGGGTCGCTGGCAGGGCGTTTCGTGCTGACCGCGGGACTCGGGGGTATGGGCGGTGCCCAACCGCTCGCCGCGACGATGAACGGGGCCGCGTTCCTCGGGATCGATGTCGACGAGGCACGTATCGACAAGCGGCTCGCAACCGGTTACATCGACCGCAAGACGTCGGACCTCGACGAAGCGCTCGCGTGGACTCGTCAGGCACGCGAGTCCCGCACGGCGCTGTCCGTGGGGCTCGTCGGGAACGCCGCCGATGTCCTTCCGGAGCTGGCGCGCCGCGGCATCGTGCCGGACGTGCTGACGGACCAGACGAGCGCGCACGACACGCTGAACGGCTACGTGCCCGCGGGCCTCACGCTCGACACCGCGGCCGAGCTCCGGAGTTCGGCGCCTGACGAGTACGTCGCGCGTGCGACGGCGTCGATCGTCACCCACGTGCGCGCCATGCTCGAGCTCCGACGACGTGGCGCGGTCACGTTCGACTACGGTAACAACATTCGCACGGTCGCATACGACGCCGGGGTCGCCGACGCGTTCGCGTTTCCAGGCTTCGTCCCGGAATACGTGCGCCCGCTGTTCTGCGAGGGAAAGGGGCCGTTCCGCTGGGTGGCCTTGTCGGGTGACCCGGCCGACATTCATCGGACGGATGATCTGGTCCTCGCGCTGTTTCCGCACGACGAGCATCTCCGCCGCTGGATCACCCTGGCGCGGGAGAAGGTCCACTTTCAGGGGCTTCCCGCGAGGATCTGCTGGCTGGGGCAGGGCGAGCGCGCACGCTTTGGCGTGGCGCTCAACGACCTCGTCGCGAGTGGGGAGCTCTCGGCGCCGATCGTGATCGGGCGCGACCACCTCGATACGGGGAGCGTGGCGTCGCCGTTCCGCGAGACCGAGGGCATGAAGGACGGCAGCGATGCGATCGCCGATTGGGCGATCCTGAACGCGCTGCTCAACGTCGCGAGCGGGGCGAGCTGGGTCTCGTTCCACCACGGCGGCGGCGTCGGCATCGGCAACTCGCTGCACGCGGGGCAGGTGATCGTCGCCGACGGTACGCCCGAGATGCGCGTGCGGCTCGAGCGCGTGCTGACGAACGATCCCGGGATCGGCGTCGCGCGCCATGCGGATGCGGGATACGATCGGGCGATCGAGACCGCGGCGCGCGAAGGCATTCGACTTCCCATGCGTTAGGCACACTCCGTTCCCGATCCCCGTTCCCGGTTCCCCATGCTCTCAGCGCGCTTCAAACCGTATCACGTCCCGCTCTTTCTCGCGAAGTACGCGTACCTCACGGCGCGCCGGCGGCCGATCCTCGTGCACTTCGAGGTGACCATGCGGTGCAATGCGCGCTGCGGCTTCTGCGATTACTGGAAGACGCCGACCGAGGCGAAGGAGCACGAGCTGAAGAGCTTCGCCGACGCGGCGCGCTTCTTCAACCCGATGATGGTGACGTTCACCGGCGGTGAACCGACCCTGCGGCGCGACCTCGAGGACCTCGTCTCTGCGGTGAGCCGCGCGATCCGCATCAAGTACATCACCATGATCACTCACGGCGGGATGCTCACGCCGGAGCGCGCGTGGTCCCTCTGGCAGGCGGGGATCAATCAGTTCAGCATCTCGCTCGATTACCTCGACGGCCGGCACGACACGGCCCGGGGCATTCCGGGGCTCACCGCGAAGATCTTCCGGAACGCGGCCGCGATGCGGGAGAAAGGGATCGACTCCATCCGGTTCAATGCCGTCATCAAGGACGACAACCTCGATCAGATCCTGCCCATCGCCGAACGGGCCGCGGAGGTCGGCTGCGGCGTGAACTACAGCGTCTACACCGACTCGAAGAACGGGAACAAGACCCATCTCGTTCGCGACGAGCAGCTTCAGACCATCGACAAGCTCGTGGCCGACCTCCTCGCGTTCAAGCGTCGTCGGCGCGGCGTCATCACGAACTCGGATTACTACATCGAGCAGATCCCGCGGTACGTGCGGGGAGAGATGAAGGAGCCGTGCCGGGCGGGCATCCGCACGATTCACGTCGACCCGACGGGCCACGTGAAGCGGTGCCCCGACTTTCCGGTGGATTTCCACTGGACCGAATTCAAGGAGTACAAGCCGATCGACTGCAACGCGTGTTACTACGCGTGTCGCGGTGAAGCGCAGGCGCCGCTCAGGCTGTCTCGGGTTCGCGACGTAATGGCGTGACGAATCGGGACAGCCTGCTGTTCGTCAACGCGTCTCAGGTCGTTACGTGCCGAGGCCCGGCGCGTGCGCGACGCGGGACGGAGATGCGAGACGCCGGAATCGAAACCGGCGTCGCGGTCGCGGTGGTTGGGGAAACGATCGCCGCTGTTGGGCCCCGGGGGTTGCTCGAGCGTGAGTACCATGACGCGGACCACATCGATTGCCGCGGGGGACTCCTCACCCCCGGGCTCGTCGACTCGCACACGCACGCGATCTTCGGCAAGCCGCGGTTCGAGGAGCAGGAGCTTCGGGCGGCGGGCCTGGATTACATGGAGATCGCTCGGCGCGGAGGCGGAATTCACTCGTCTGTCCGCGACCTGAGGGCGCGAGGCGAGGCCGAACTGCTCGGCCTGGCGGTGCGCCGGATCGCGCGGCTCGCGGCGTCCGGCGTCACAACCGTCGAAGTCAAATCCGGGTATGGGCTTACGCTGGAGGACGAGCTCAAGTCGCTGCGCGTCATCCGGGCCCTGGCGGAGCGCATGCCGCTCCGGCTCGTCCCGACCTGGCTCGGGGCCCACGAAATCCCGATGGAATATCGGGATCGGCCCTCGGGACGTTCCGAATACGTTCACTTGCTCGTCTCTACGATGCTCCCCGCCGTCACGTCGGCGGGACTCGCCCGTTTCGCGGACGTGTTCTGCGAGCCGGGCGTCTTCACGGTCGAGGAGGCGAGGACGATTCTGACGGCGGCGCGCGCGGCCGGCCTGGGGCTCAAGCTCCACGCCGACGAGCTTCGTCCGTCCGGAGGGGCCGAGCTCGCCGCCGCGGTCGGGGCAACGTCCGCCGATCATCTGGCAGCCATCTCCGAATCGGGAATTCGCGTGCTCGCTGCGTCCGATACCGTTGCAACGTTACTCCCGGGCACCATGCTGTTCCTCGGCAAGGAGCGGCAGGCGCCGGCGCGCGCGCTCGTGGATGCCGGCGCGGCCGTCGCGCTCGCGACGGACTTCAACCCCGGAACGTCGCCGACGACGAACTTCCCGTTGATCCTCGCGCTGGGCGTCAGTCAGTTGCGTCTGAGCGCGTCGGAGACACTCGTCGCGGCGACGGTGAACGGCGCCGCTGCGTTAGGCCTGGCCGACCGCGTCGGCCAGATCGCGCCGGGGTTCTCCGCCGATCTCGCCCTGTTCGACGCGAGCGATGCTCGCGAGCTCCCTTACTGGTACGGCGAGCGACTGTGCACGGCAACCTGGGTGCGCGGACGCTCGTGTCATCGCGACGACGGCCGCGCCGATCGCTCCGGCACTGACCGAGGACCTGTTACGCTCTGATGTCGACCGCCGCAAAGCTGAAGAAGCGAGCCATCGAGCTCGAACAAAAGAAGCAGTTCGACAAGGCGCTCTCGCTCTACATCCAGTTTCTCCAGGAGAGCGACGGTTCGCTCGACGACACCGATGTGCCGCTGTACAACCGTGTCGGCGACCTGCTCCTGCGCACCGGGAACGCGTCGGACGCCCTGAACTACTACGAGAAGGCCGTCGACCTGTATGCGGATCGCGGGTTCCTCAACAACGCGATCGCGTTATGCAACAAGGTGCTGCGTCAGGCGCCCGGACGCGCGTCGATCTACTACAAGCTCGGCCGGATCAGCGCGACCAAAGGCTTCAAGAGCGACGCGAAGAAGAACTTCCTCGAGTACGCCGACCGCATGCAGAAGGCGGGGCAGATCGATGAAGCGTTCCGCGCGCTGAAGGAGTTCGCGGACCTGTGTCCCGACCAGGACGACATCCGGCTGATGCTCGCCGAGCAGTTGTCGAAGGAGAACCGTCAGGGCGAGGCCCTCGAGCAGCTCCAGAAGCTGCACGACAAGCTCGATAGCGAGGGGCGGATGGCCGAGGCACGCGCCACGGCCGACCGCATGAAATCCATCGACCCCGAGGCGGTCCCGCGCGTATCGGGGTCGTATCGGCCGCAGAAGTCGAACGACCTGATCTTCCTCGACACGTCGTTCGAGGATGCATCACGCCCCCGCCAGTCCCCACCGCCGAGGGGCCGACAGGTGAGCGACCCCGATCTCGTCGTCCTCACCATGGGCGACACGCCGGACACGCCGCTCCCGCCGGCGCATAACGCGGCGGTCGCTGACGCGTTCAGCATCGACATCGACACGCCCGCGGACGACACCGCAGCGGACGACGAGGCCGCCCCCGCGGCGCCTGGCGAGTTGCCGCTGCTCGACGTGTCGGACGTGCTCGAGGCCCCGCCGGCGATCGCCGCGGCCGACGACCTCCTGATCGATGACGGCGCGGCGACGCCCGGCGACGTGGCGCTCGCCGCGCACGCCGAGAGCGTGGCGGACGAGACGGCGTCGTTCGAGATACCGTCCGACGCCGAGGTTGGCGCGTTCGACCTCGCGGCCACGGACCTTCCGGCCATCGATGTCGGCGCCCAGGCGGACCCGCCAGCAGTCGACCTCGCGGAACAGCCTTCGTACGTGTCCGGGCCACCACTCGGCATCGATTACGCGGCCGACCTCGCGACGACACCGTCGCTCGACGACGTCGGCGCCACGAGTGATTTGTTCGACTTCCGATCGCCCCCGCGCACGGACGACGACGTCATGGGGCCGTCCGATCCGGGCGTCGCGCTCGACCCGGACGTCGCGTTCCCCTCGCTCGACCTCGATGACATTTCGCTCCCCTCCGCGGACGACGTGACGTCCGGTGCCGGACTCACGGCAGCGCTCGCCGGTTTGTCGTTAGGCGATGCCGCGGACATCGACGCCGAGGCAGCGCTGCTCCACCCGCCGGCCGCCGAAGATCACTCCACCGACGAGATCACGTTCCAGGCGGACGCGGCGGCCCTGATCGAGGAGGCCGTCGCGGCGAGCGAGGGAGACGCCGCGGACGCCGCGGACGAAGCAGACCTCGATTGGATGCTGACGTCCGACGCGGGTGAGGCGTCGGCGGCTCCCGAACCGACGATCGATGTGGCAGCGCTCGCGCCGGACGAGGACAGCGAGGCCAGCGGAGAGGACGACTCGCTCGACATCACGCCACCCTCGGGGATTGCGGCGGCTGCGGATACCGATGCGACCGCGGTGTCCATTGCGGATCCGGACGCCGCAACGGCCGAGGAAGAGACGATCGCGGAGTTCGCCGTCCACGCGCCGCAGCCCTCCGGGGAGCAGGCGACCGTCGAGTCCGTGACCACCGCGCCGCGCGCTCCAGTGGACGAGTGGCAGGCACGTCGCGAGCGCGCCGAGCGTTTGCTCGAGTCCGGAGACCGCGCGTCCGGGATCCACGAGCTGGAACAGATGGCGGCGGACCTCGAGCGTGGCGGAGACCTGGAGCGCGCGACGACGATCGTCGACGAGCTGATCCGGCTCTCCCCCGATTCGATTCGCAACCACCAGAAGCGCGTCGAGCTCGCGTTCCGCGTTGGCGACCGCAGAAAGCTGATCGACGCGTACATCGAGCTTGGCGACGCACTGTTCAGGTCGGGCGAGGAGCGCAAGGCCGTCGCCGTATACCAGCGCGTTCTGGAGCTCGCCCCGGACGACCCGCGGGTTCGCGCGGCTCTCGATTCGGTGCGCACCGCGTCGCCTCCAGCCGGCTCCGGCACCGTTCCGTCGTCGGGTGCGCCCGCCGCACCCCCACCCGCGCGGGCGACAGCGCTCACTCGCGAGCACGCTCCGCGCCCGGCGAGCCCGCCTTCGCACGGAGCATCGCTGAACGGCAACGGGCTGAACGGGCCGTCGCCCGCACGGAAGCCTTCGCCACTCGACCGGAGCGCCGCGAACAGCGACTTCGTCGATCTTGGCGACTGGCTTCGCGCGAGCGAGGCGCCGAAGTCGACCCGCATGGTCGCGGAGGAGAAACCCCCGACCGGCGACGAGCAGGCGGACTTCCAGGAGATGCTCAAGCGCTTCAAGGAGGGGGTCGCCGACAACGTCGACGATGAGGACTACGAGAGCCACTACGACCTCGGCGTGGCCTACAAGGAGATGGGGCTGATGGACGAGGCGGTGGCTGAATTCCAGAAGGCGCTTCGGGGGACGCACCACCGCGTCCGGGCGTACGAGGCGCTGGGACAGTGTTTTGTCGAGAAAGAGCAGTACCAGGTCGCGTCGTCCGTGTTGTCCCGGGCCATAGCGCTCGGCGAGGGAGATGACCATCATCTGGTTGGCGTGCTGTACTTGATGGGCCGGGCGGCAGAGGCCCTCGCCCGACCCGGTGACGCCCTCGATTATTATCAACGCGTGTTTGCCGTCGACATCGACTTTCGCGATGTGACGGACCGGATCAGCGCGATCGAACGGAAGGCGACTTGACCGTAAGAGCCGATAGCTCACCCGAGCTGGCCGACACCCTCCGGCAGATTCAGACCCCCGTCGAAGACGGGCTGCGACAGGTCATAGGCGAGATGTGGCGGATTGTTGCGACGGACAATCCGCTCGTGACAGACGTCAACGCCCATCTGCTGCTCGCGAAGGGCAAGATGGTGCGGCCGACGCTTCTGCTGCTCTCGAGTCACGTGGACGGCTCGGCGGAACCGCGAGCGACGACGCTCGCCGCGGTGGCCGAGCTCATTCACCTGGCGACGCTCGTCCATGACGATGCCGTGGACCACTCCGTGATGCGGCGGGGTCGCCCCACGATCAACGCCCTGTTCAGCCATCAGGTGTCGGTGATCATGGGCGACTTCCTGTACTCGAGGGCGCTCTCCGAGCTGGTGCGCCTGGGCGACATGGAGCCGCTCGCGGTGTTCACGGCGGCGTCGAACGCACTGACGCTCGGTGAGATGCGCCAACTCGCGGCACTCGATGCGCTGGCGTTCACCGAGGATGACTACGACACACTGATCGAGTCGAAGACGGCGTCCCTGTTCGCGGCCGCCTGCGAAGTCGGGTCGCTGTGCGGGGCGCAGCGCCATCGAGCCGCGCTCACCCGTTTCGGGCAGCGGCTGGGGATGGCCTTCCAGGTCGCCGATGACCTCCTGGACTACACAGAGGACCAGGAGACGACCGGAAAGCCCACCGGCCTGGATCTGCGGGAGCACAAGGTGACGCTGCCCCTGATCGCGGCGCTGCGAACGATGCCGCCGGCGGCCCGAAAACGCGTGGATGTCCTGTTTGCCGACCCCGACCCCGACGATGGGCTCATAGCGGAAGTCGTGGACATCGTCCGCGAGCAAGGCGGGCTCGAGTATGCTCGACGCCGCGGCGAGGAGTTCGCGCAGGAGGCCGAAGTAGCGCTGGCAGAGCTTCCCGACAGCCCATACCGCAGTGCGCTCGCCGGGGCGATCGGCTACGTCATGGATCGCCGCTTCTAATGGCGACCCGGAACTCCTCCAAGCACCGTCCGCTGTTCCACGGTGTAGTTTTGGCCATCGGGTTCATTGTGGGCGGATTCATGACGCAGTTCGCCCGTAAGTTCCTTCCGGTTGGGGCCGTCAAGGAGTTCCTGACCACGGGCGTGACCCCTTCGGTTGGCCCACTACCGCTCGATCTCGTTATCTTGAAGTTCGCCATCGGGCCCATTGCGCTGGACGTGTCGCTGCTGAGCCTCGTCGGCGTCCTGATAGCCTATCTCATTGCACGATCGCTGTTCTAATCGCGGTTCCAGGAGACGATATGAATTTCGGGAACATGGGGTTCATGGAAATCCTCCTCATTCTCATCGTCGTCCTGCTGCTGTTCGGCGCGAAGCGGATCCCGGAGATCGCGCAGTCGATGGGGAAGGGGATTCGAGAGTTCAAGAAGAGCGTGTCGGAGGTAGACCGCTCGATTCGCGAACCGGAGCCCAGCTCGCGGCTGGACCGCGATTATGGGACCGACCGCCTGCAGAACTCCGCGCGCGAAGCGACGACTGAGGAACAGAGGCCGGAACCGAAGCGACTCCTCAGCTAGAATCGCAGCCAGCACTACAAGAACAACGCTGGTGGCTGTTAGCTGGCACTGGTTGCTGCGGGGTAAACGGCCGCTCGGGACGCCACCGTCCCTGCAGGCCGTTCACCCTGCAGCAACCAGTTCCAGCTAACAGCTAACCAGCGCTGTTCTTGTGGTCCTGCAGCAGCCAGTGCCAGCTGACAGCGACGATCGCAGGTTGCGGTAGCCAGTCTGTAGTTCTCGTTAGGCCTGTCTTGCCTGCGCAGCCAGCTGCTTCCGGTTGTCCTCGATATCCGCGCTCTCGCGCAGCTGCTGCATGAAGGCCTGGATGCGCTGCTGGCGCAGCCGCTGCAGCACCTGGATCCGCTGCGTAGTCTTCTGCTCTTCCCACGCCTTCCGATCCGCGTCCACGCGCTGATCCACGCGCAGCACGATCACCGCGTCGTTCGTCCGGATAGGCGCGCTCACGGCGCCAATCGGCAGTGAGAACGCCGCGCCGATCGCCTGGTTCAGACGGCCCATGCCAGGCACGAACCCGTCGCGCGCGAACGGCTCACTCTTCGTCACGGTGAGGTTCTGGGCCGCGGCGGCAGACTCCATCGTGGACGACGCAGCGGCCGTAGCAAACGCCTTCGCCTGGGCCTCGAGGCGCTCGAGCTTCTTGGTCGTCATGAGGCGCCGGCGAATCTCCTCGCGTGCGTCCTCGAGTGTCGGGACGCCGCCCTGGATGAGCGAATCGAGGCGGGCGAGCACGTAGCCGCCGTCGGCGTCGAACAGCTCACTCGTCTCGCCGACCTTCACGCCAGAGAACGCCCACGCGCTCACGCTCGGCACGTAGTTCCCGGCGACCGTCAGCGGTTCCCCCTCGATCGCCACGCCGCGCGCGGGGGAAAGGTTCAGCACTTTCGCGGCGCTGTCGAAACGCGCCGGCGAATCCTGCGACGCCGCGATGTTCGCAAGCGAATCGGCCTTGCGGTCCGTGCGGGTCGCCGACGAGTCGCTCTGCTGGAATCGGAGCAGGATGTGTCGGACGTCGATCGTATCGGCCTTCTTGGCGTCGACCTTGATCAGGTGCACCCCGAACTGTGTTTCCACCGGCTGCGACACCTGTCCCGGTTGGAGCGCGAACGCCGCGGTCTCGAAGGCCTCGACGAACCGCCCCTTCGGGCCGCGCCCGAGCGATCCGCCCTGCGACCCGGAGATGGTGTCAGCGGACTCCCGCTTGGCCACGTCCTCGAATGGCGTCCCGTTCACGATCTCGTCGCGCAACGCGAGGGCTCGGGCGCGCACAGCGGCCGAATCGGCCGCCGACACCGTGCGCGGAATCGAGAGGATGGATACCGCGGCACGGCCCGGCCGTTCGAGCTGCGCCTTGTTCCGGTCGAAGTACGCGCGAATCTCGGCGTCCGACACCGTGATACCTGAATCCGGTACCGAGGCAGGGTCGAAGGCGACGAACGCGACGCGCGCCGAGTCGTAGCGGTCGCGGTACGCCTGCCAGAGCTCATCATCCGTGACGAAGACCTGGGAGGCGAGCTGCTCGTAGAGCTTCGCGCGCGGGATCTCGGTGCGGTAGTAGTTCTCGAGCTGGAAGTAGAGTCCCTGCTGCCGGGCCGTCGCGCTCTTCAGGAAACGCTGGTACTTCTCGAGATCGAACCGGCCGTCCGTCTGCAGCTCGGGTGACTGCATGAATTGGGGCGGAGGGCTGAACTGCGCCGCCTGCACGATCTCCTCGTCGGTGACGCGGATTCCACGCCGTTTGTACTCCTGCTCAAGAAGCACGGACTGCACGAGCTCGTCGAACACGGCGTTCCGAATTTGTTCTTCCTCATCGAGCGTGAGCGTGCGGCCGCGTTGCTCGTTTTCCTGTTGAATTCGTTGCTGAGCGGCCTGCATCCACGTCAGATAGGGGATGTCGTCACCGTTGACCTCGGCAACAGCGGTCCCGGTCGTTACCGGGGCCGTACCCAGCAAGCCGGATGTCTCGGTGAACAGGAACACGCCGACAAACGCTACGACGACGAAGATCCAGATGTATTTGGCGGCGCTCCGCATGGATTGCAGCACGGCGCGTTACTCCTCAGGGGGGTGTGACAGGGGAGGGAAAACGGGGTGACGCGGGGACGCGAATAGTAGGCGTCCGCGAGGGCTAAAATCAAGAGAGAGTGTCACTTCTGATTGACTTGGGTCGTCAGGAGAATATACTTCGACCGGTCTCGCCGCCCGGATAGCGCGGCGCTCCAGAGGGCTTTGAATGGCCAGCACCGCCCGCCTTGACGAGCTGAAGAAGAAATTCGACGAGAACCCGCGACGCTATTTCGCCCCCCTGGCGAATGAGCTCCGCAAGTCCGGGGACGTAGAGCAGGCAATAGCCCTCTGCCGCACCCACCTGCCGCAGCAGCCCGCCCACATCAGTGGGCACATCGTGCTCGGCCAAGCCTTGTTCGAGGCCGGACAACTCGACGAATCCCGCGACACGTTTCAGACGGCGCTCGAGCTCGACCCGGAGAACCTGATCGCGCTGCGCTACCTCGGCGACATCGCCCACACGGGCGGCGACCTACCCGCCGCACGTTCGTGGTACCATCGAGTCCTCGAGGTTGATCCACGAAACGACGAGATCGAGGAGCTCATCCGAGGCCTCGACGCGCCCCCCGTCGAAGCCACGTCCGTTCGGCCCGCCGCCGACGCTCCCGGCGCAGAACCGGCGGCGTCTCGGGTCGAGAGCGTTGCTGTCGCGGGACCGCCCGTTTCGGACACTGAACCGCCGGCCGCGAACGCTGCGCCCGACGACTCGCGCTTTGCTCCGCTCGCGATCGATGAAATCGACGCGGGCTCGGATCTCTTCTCCCCCGGTGTCGAGGCCGCGGCGGCATCGACGCATGACGCCCAGTCACACGACGCAACCGTCGCCTGGAGCTCGGAGTCGCCCACGGCAGAAATGCCTGTCCTCGACGTGCCGGAGCTCGATCCGTTCGGGATGCCTGCGTCGGCCAACGCCGAATCGTTGTTCGACGCCACCGACGCATCCGGCGGGGATAGCGCCGGCTTCTTCCTCGACGAGCTCACCACGCCGAACGACCCTGTAGACATCGGCGAGCTCGACGCCGCACCGGCCGACCCAGTGGGCGAGTGGGATTCGCGTCCGAACGAGGAGCAGCGAGCGTCCACCGCAGCCGAAGCGCCGAGTGCGAGCGCAAGCGCGCCGGAGTTCGAGGACGGGTCGTTCTACCTGGAGCCCGCGCCTGGAACGCCCGAGTGGTCCCAGCCCGTTCCCGAGCCGACAGCATCCGCCGAGTACGCACGCGACCTCGTGCCGGAGGTAACAGCCGCGGAGGCCCAACCGCCGGCGGCCGAGGAGAAGGTCTCTCCCCCGGAGTCATTCAGCTGGGACGAGCCCGCACCGGCGCCCGCAGTGGCCGAAGCGCCTAACGTGGAGGAATCCCTCCCCGATCTCGCGAGGGCCGACACGACGGCTGATGCGGAGCTGTCGCCGTACGATGCACCTACCGCGCAGTACGAGACGCCGGTCGCTGCCACCGGGAGTGACCAGGCCCTGGCGTCGCCGCCGGCTGCCGCCGACGACGGACTCGGGCTCGAGGTGATGGAATTCGTACCGCCAACCTCGAGCAGCGTGCCGTCGGCTCCGCCGGCGCAGGTACCTGCGGACCCACTCGTGGGTCACATGCCCGAGTTGTCGGCTCCCACGCTTGGCGCTCCGCCGGATGCGTTCGTGACCGAGACAATGGCGGAGCTCTACCTCCAGCAGGGATTCACCAACGAGGCGCTCGCCGTCTACCGCGAGTTGCTGGCGCGTAACCCGGGAGACACGAGCCTCAGGGAACGCATCGATCAGATCGAGAGCGGTTCCATGTCGAGCCTCGGCATGGCAACGCTGTCCGAGAACGTCGTGGAATCCGCGCGGCGGCGTCAGACCGAGCGCCCGAGTCGTTCGGTACGGTCCTTCTTCGCGTCACTCGCCGGCCGCCGCGCTCCGCAACCGCCGAGAGAAGCCGAGGAGCCGACCGCGTACGACTCGATCGAGAGCGAACCGGGTCCGGCGGACGACACCACCACCTGGTCGGAGGAATCCTCCGCAACGTCTGTGCAACCCCAAGCGGCGTACGGCAGCGACGGATCGACGGCGCCCCCCGAGTCCGAGCCGACGATGCCGGCGCCCGAAGCGTCGATGTCGGCCGCCGAGCAGATGGCGACGTTCGACCCGTTCGCGGACGCGTGGGCTCCGGCGGCGTCGCCGGAGCCGGCCGCGCCTAACGACGCCGTGGAGCCCGGCAGCTTCACCGTCGTAGAGGCGCACGCACCGGAGGCGCCGGCACCGGAAACGTTCGCGGCGCCGGCACCGGAGCCGTTCGCCGGCGCGCCGGAACCGACGCCAGCGCCGGAACCGAGATCCGCGCCACGTTCGCTCGAGGAGCTGTTCCCTGAGGGCTCCGCGACCCCGCGGGCCGATGCGGCGGCGCAGACGCTCGCTACGGCGTTTGGACGCGCCGAGCCGCCGGGCCGCCCGACGCGTGCTGCCAGCAACGAGCTGTCACTCGATCGCGTCTTCCGCGGCGCCCCGGAAGGATCGCCGCCGCCGGACGGCGGGTTCTCGTTCGATCAGTTCTTCTCCGATGCGCCGCGCGCGTCGGGCGGCGACGCCGGTGGCGCGCCCGTGACGTCGGCCACGTCGCAGGACGCCGAAGGCGGTGACGGCGGAGACTCTCACGACATCGAACAGTTCACCGCCTGGCTCGAAGGCCTGAAAAAGAAGTGAGGGTCGCCGTCCTCAACGGGCCGAACCTCAACCTGCTGGGTGCGCGAGAGCCGTCGCTGTACGGCACGACCACACTGCCGGAGATCGAAGCGCGCCTGCGCACCGTCGCGCGCGAATTACAGATCGAGCTCGAGTGCGTGCAGCACAACAGCGAGGGCGCGCTCGTGGACGCGATTCAGGCGCTCCACGGGCACGCCGACGCAGCCATCATCAATGCCGGCGCGTACAGTCACACGAGCCTCGCCATCCGGGACGCGTTCACGGCGATCGACGTGCCGTTCGTCGAGGTGCATCTGACGAACATCTTCGCCCGCGAGCCGGAACGGCGGCACTCGATGCTCGCGCCAGGCGCGCGTGCCGTGCTCTGCGGGTTCGGGGCTGTCGGCTACGAGCTCGCCTTACGCGGCCTCGTCGCGACCCTGTCCGACCCGACGTCCAGAGCGTCGGGATCGCGTGGCTGACCGCCGCGCGCAGCGGCTGGCAGCGCTCGTCGATTCGCTGACGGCCTCCCATCTCGACGGTCTGCTGGTCACGAGCCTGCCGAATATCCGGTACCTGACCGGCTTCTCGGGCACGAGCGCGCTGCTGTTCGTGACCGCGCGCGACGTGTTCCTCGTCACGGATTTTCGCTATCAGACGCAGGTCCGCGCGGAGGTCGGAGATCTCGCACGCATCACGGTCGAGTCGCAAAGCCTCTGGACCGGGCTGTGGCAGCTCGTGGGTCAGGCCCCGTACGTCGAAGTGGCCGGCTTCGAGGCCGCGCATCTCGTCTACCGCGACTTTCAGCGACTGATCGAAGCGGGTCCCCGTCCGCGCTGGCGTCCGATGATCGATCTGGTCGAGGCGTTGCGTGAGCGGAAGGATGCGGATGAGGTCGCACGCATCCGCATCGCGGCCGAGATGGCGACCACGGCGCTCGAGCGCACGTTGCCGCAGATCGGCGCGGGCATGACCGAGCTGGAGGTGGCGGGCGTGCTCGAGAAATCCCTTCGCGATGCCGGAAGCGAGGGCTTCCCGTTCCCGTCGATCGTGGCATCGGGCGAGCGGTCGGCACTGCCACACGCGCGGTCCTCCGACAAGACGATCTCCGCTGGTGAGTTTCTCCTAATGGATTTCGGCGCGGCGTCGGGCGGATATTGCGCCGATGTGACCCGGACAGTCGTCATTGGGAAGGCAAGCG
>DASURJ010000515.1:0-3547 GCA_036280115.1 Gemmatimonadaceae bacterium | reverse complement strand
CGCTGCTCGCGCAGCTCCGCCATGAGCGCATCACCCGCGAGCACGACCGGCGCCTGGTTGCCGACCGCACGGCGCGCGTTCACGAACTCGAGTGTCGTGCCCTCCGGGCCCACGCCCAGCGGACCGGCCGCCTCGTAGTAGTTGTGCATGGCATCGAGATACGAGCCGAGACGGATGTCCGTGTCGTTGTTGTACAGGATCGGCTCGTCCTCGTCCGTCTGCAGCGTGCCGGTGTAGCCGCTGTAGGGCAGCGACTGGTACGGCGTGTACAGGACCGTGCGCGCGTCGTGCCCGGTGCGCGGGATCGGGTTGAACTGGATGCGCGGATCCGTCTGGTCCTCGACCGGGATCGTGTCCAGGTACGTGCCCCAGTTCTTGAGCAGGCGCGGGTGCACACCGATGTTGTGGTTGCCGCCCGTGACGTTGTCGTCCAGCTCGTTGCCGAGCGTGCCTTCCTTGTACTCGACCCACCAGATGAAGTCCGGATCGACGTTCTCCGCCGCCTGCATCGCGAGCGTCGGGTTGTCGGCCGCCATGGCCGCGCGCGCGAGCCCCGTGTACGCCAGGTTGAGCACGTCATCGGCACCGGCCGCCTGCGCGACCGGGATCGCTGCCTGGAACTTGGCGATCGCCATCTCCGCGAGCTGCTGCGGCTGGTAGCGTTCCGCGCCCACGTTGATCGTGGCCTCGCACATGTACTCGGCCAGCAGCGTGTACGCATACCCGCCGTACGCGAGCACGACCGCCATGCGCTCGTCCGACTGCGGCTCCTCGAGCAGCGTGTTCAGTCGCGTGGCGATGCTGTCCGCCATGAAACGGACGCGACTCAGCGCCCGGAACATGTCGTTCGCCGGCCCGACGTCATAGGGCAGCTTGCGCACGCCCAGGTCCTGCGTGGTCGGCCAGTTGATGCCCGACACCTGCTCGTCCGTCGGCAGGCTGCCGTTCCACAGCACCGGCTCGCCGTACTCGAGCGCGAGCTGGCCGATCACGCTGTTCGTCAGCACGTCCGCGAGCGTCTCGTCGTCGAGCTGGTCCTCCCGGATCGCGTCCGGGTTGTCCGCCTCCAGCAGCTCGTCGACCGTGCTGCAGGCGCCGATCGCGAGGGCGGCCCCTGCAGCCAGGATCAGACGACCGCGGCGCAACGCACGATATCGAAACATGATTGCGTATCTCCTTGATCGCCGCAGTTAGAAGTTCAGGTTGAACGAGACGGTCCAGCGACGCTGCATCGGGATCGAGCCGTAGTCGGCCGTGTCGAAGGAGGCGTCACCGGTGAACGCGACCTCGGGGTCCGCCGTTCCCTCGTACTTCGTCCACATCCACAGGTTGCGTCCCGCCAGCGTGACCGCGGCGCGCGAGAAGCCCGCCCGCGAGATCCACTGCGTGGGCAGCGTGTACGTCGCCGACAGCTCGCGCAGCTTCAGGAAGTCCGCCGGCTGGATGTAGCGCGCCGTCTGGTTGCTGCGCAGGATGCCCAGCTCGTACCGGCCCCACGACTCGTAGTCCGGGTGGCTGGGGTCCAGGCGCGGATCGTTGCGCTCCTTCGAGTTCAGGTCGACGCGCGTGCGCACCGAGCAGATCGCGCACCACTGGTAGTGGCCGCCCTGGTAGTCGAGGAAGGCGTAGAGCTGCAGGCTGTTGAACAGCTCCACCGTGTTCGTCAGGCCGAGCAGCCGCGTCGGGAACGGCGAGCCGATGAAGCGCTCCTCGCAGTCCGCCCGCTGGTCCTCCGCCCAGCTCGCGCACTGCTTCAGCACGGCCACGCCGCTCGAGTTCAGCACCGGCAGCCCGTTCGCGTCCGTCTCCCAGTCCGTCGCCCAGAAGCCGCCCAGCGGGTAGCCCTCGCGGTGCCGCTGCACGGACAGGAACGCGCCGAAGCGGTCCTCGACCATGATCGGATTGCCCTGCGCGTCCCGGCCGAACGAGACCAGCTCGTTGCTGGCCGTGCTGAACGACACGATCGCGTCCCAGCGCACGTTCTCGCGCTGGAGCGGCGTGGCGTTGATCGCCAGCTCGATGCCCTTGTTGTTGATCTCGCCGACGTTGACCAGGTGCGAGCCCGTCCAGCCGCTCGACGGCGGATCGTCCACGCTCAGCAGTGCGTCCTTCGTCGTCTTGTTGTAGAACGTGAAGTCGAGACCGACCCGGCCGTCCAGCACCGAGGCGTCGAAGCCCAGCTCGATCTCGTCGCCCGTCTCCGCCTTCAGGTCCGGATTGCCGAAGGCATCGGGCGTGATGATGTTGACGGCCTCGTCGCCCAGCACGGCGACCGCCGCCTCGTAGGTGCGGTCCGCCGAGAACGGCGCGGGCGCATTGCCCGCACGACCCCACGCCGCACGCAGCTTCAGGTCGTCCACCCACGGCAGCGAGAAGAAGTTCTCCTCCGAGACGACCCACGAGACCGACGCCTTCGGGTACGCCACCAGCGAGAAGTCCTCACCGAACGCGGAGTTGTCGTCCACGCGCACCGCGCCCGTGACGAACAGCCGGTTGCGGTAGCCGACCTGCTCCTGCACGTAGAAGCCGAGCGACGTCTGCTCCGAGAAGCCCTGGTCGGCGTCGCGGATCGCCGCGTTGCCGATCAGGTTCAGCGAGTTCGTGACGAAGCCCGTGCCCTCGATGTCGTACGACTCGGCCGTCCGCTTCGTCAGCTGCATGCCGCCGCTCAGCGCCGAGCTCCAGTCCTCGTTGACGTCGTACGTGAACGTCGAGCCCAGGTCCGCCGTCCACAGCCAGACCTTGTCCGTGTCGATCGATGCCGAGCCGCCCGCATCGTTCCCGCTGTACAGCCGGCCGCCCGTCTGGTCGATGTCGTTGCCGTTGATGTTCTGCCCCTCACGCCGGTCCAGGCCGACGGTCAGCTTGTTCTGCAGCCACTCCCACGGCGCGTACTGCGCCGTCAGCCCCATCGTGAAGCGCTCCTGCTCCACCGTTCGGCTGTACTTGTTGCTGAACTCCGGATGGTAGTTCTTGAAGCCCGGCAGGTACTGCCCGCGCAGACCGCCCGCCTCGCCGCGGTACGCATTGCGCAGCACGCTGTTCGACGAGTTGTCCGACAGCGGGATCGCCTGCTCCTGCTGCACGTAGCCGACGTTCACGTTGAAGTTCGCCTTCTCCGAGGGGACGAAGCCGAAGTTCGCGCGACCGCCAATACGATTGCTGAAGTTGTTGTTGAACGTGCCGTCCTGGTCGTCCTTCTCACCCGACAGGTAGAAGTTGTACGACTGGCCGCCGCCCCGGACCGACAGGTCCATCCCGCGCGACACGCCCGTGCGCAACGGGTTCGGCTGACAGGGCGCCTGCTGCGGGTACAGGCACGGATACGCCTCCGTCCACCCGTTCTGCTCGTACTGGTGCCGCACCCCCAGCGAGCGACGCTCCGGATCCAGCGGCCGGTCGATCAGCAGCCGCTCCTCCAGCGGCTCGCTGCCCGTGAACGCGCCGCACCCAGGGTTGCGCGTCAGGTCCGCCATGCGCGCATCCGTGCACAGCCAGTAGTTCGTGATCTGGTCCGCCGCCCAGTTCGTCTGCCCGTACTCGAAGT
>DASURJ010000514.1:0-7909 GCA_036280115.1 Gemmatimonadaceae bacterium | reverse complement strand
TGACCCCGATTAGAGCGCCTCGGTCAGTAGCCACCACGCGCCAACCAGCAGCAACGCACCGGGGATTACCCAGCGGATCCAGTGATAGAGCCAGGTGGGCACGGGACGCGCACCGCCAGCGGAGAGTGCTCGAATTGCCTCGCTTCGCTGCATCGCCCATCCGACCGTCACCGCCGCCACGAGGGCGCCGAGCGTCTGCATTCCCGACCCGAACGTCAGGTCCCAGGGCACGAACACCCGGTTGTTGAGCATTGGCGGAATGGCGACGAAGAACACGATGGCCGCGATGAGCCAGACGGACTTTCGTCGTCCGAGCCCGGTGTTGTCGGTCAGCCCGGCGACGAGCACCTCGAACGCGGCGAGTCCTGACAGATAACCCGCGCCAAGCAGCCCCACAAAGAACAGCAGCCCGAACACCCACCCGAGCGGGATTGCCGCGAACACCTGCGGGAGCGTTGCGAAGATGAGTCCTGGGCCGCTGTTCGGCTCCAGCCCGAGCGCGAACACGGCGGGGAAGATCGCGAGTCCGGCGAGGAGCCCCGAGACCGTGTCGCCGAACGTCGTCCATCCCGCGTTCGCGGTGAGGCTGTCCTCGTCCCTGAGATACGAGCCGTACACGACCATGAACGTGCCGCCGAGCGACAGCGAGAACACGGCGTGGCCGATGGCGGCCATCATCACGCGCGGCGTGAGGTCCGACAGCTCGAACTTGAGAATGTACCATTCGAGCCCTGCAAGTGCGTTAGGCAGCGTGAGCGCGCGAACGATCAGCACGCCGAGGATCAGGCAGAGCAGGGGAATGACGATGCGACTCGCGCGTTCGATGCCGCGCCGCAACCCGCGAAGGAGCACGTACACGCACGACAGCGTCACGGCGGCTGTGCACACGAGCTGAAGGCCGAGCGACTGCAGCGCGATTCCGGTGTCGGGCGGGAGAACCCGGGACGCGTCGATGACGCCGCCGGCCGCGCGCACCAGCTCGGCGATGGCGTAGTACAGCACCCAGCCAATGACGTTCGTGTAGTACGCCGTCGCCGCGATGACGATGACGAAGAAGAACCACCCGGCAAACCGTCCGCCGGGTAGTCCCGCTCGCGCGAACGCGCCGACCGTCCCGCGCCGGGTGTGACGGCCGAGCGCCCACTCCGCCATGAGCCCGGGTATGCCGATGACGAGCACCACGAGCAGGTAGAACAGCACGAACGCGGCGCCACCGTACCGCCCCACCATGTACGGGAACCGCCACACGTTCCCCAGCCCGAGCGCCACGCCGATCAGTGTGATGATCGCGCCCGCTCTGCTCGCGAACGTTTCGCGGATGACGTTCGCGACTCCGCCCGCCGGCGATGGCTCGCGTCGGCTGCCCGGCGGGCTGCCTAACGAAGTACCGGTCACGAGGGCACGCCCTCGTGGCTCAGGACATACGCGAGCGCGTCGAGCGACCGATCGACGTCCTCGAGCGTCGAGTAGAAGTGTGGTGCCAGCCGAATGACGTTGCCGCGTGCCGAGGCGATCACGCCGTGGGCGCGAAGCCGGCGCTCGACGTCGGCGGAGTCTCCGTGCACGCGAAAGGCGGTGGTTGGGGCTTTGCGCTCGATGTCGCGTGTCCCGTAGAGCTCCAGGCCGCGATCCAGGCCACCGGTCACGAGCCGCTCGGAGAGCGTCCGCGTCCACGCCCCAATGGCAGCGGGACCCACCTCGTGGATGATCTCGAGGCCGGCGCGCGCGATGTACGCATTGATGATGGGCGGCGTCCCGCCATCGAAGCGCCGGGCGGCCGGCGCCCAGTCGAGGCGCGTGGGGTCGAACGCGAATGGCTGCTCGCGGCCGAACCAGCCGGTCACCGTCGGACGCAGCGACTCGGCCGCCTCGCGCCTGACGTACAGGAATGCAATCCCTGCCGTTCCCATGAGGTATTTGAGACACCCGCCCGCCAGCGCGTCGACTCCGAGTGCTTTCACGTCGATCGGTTCGGTGCCGAGCGTCTGATACGCATCGACGAACACGAGCGCCCCGTAAGCGTGTGCTGCGCTGGTGATCGCGGCGACATCCTGCTTGGATCCATTCACGAAGTACGCGTGCGCGGCGGAGACGACGGCTGTTCGCTCGCTCACGCGTGCCTCGTAGTCGGCCGCGTCCAGCGTTCCATCGGGGGCAAGCGGTACCCACTCGACTTCGGCGCCCCGAGACGCCTGGGCGAGCCACACGTGCCCCACCGTCGGGAACTCTGCTCCGCTCGCCACCACGCTGCGCCGTCGTCCCTGAAACGGGAGTGCGCTGGCCAAGGCGCTCGCGGCGTTCGAGACGGAGCTCATCACCGATACCTCGTCCACGTCAGCGTTGATCAGTCGGGCGAACGAGGCACGTGCGCGTTCGACTTCGCCGATCCAGGCGTCCCAGTCCATGCCGTCACGTCCCCAGGACTCGAGGTACGCTTCGGCCGCCCGGCGTGTATGGTCGGTTGCGGGTGCCTGCGAGCAGTTGTTCATGGGCACCGCGTGCGCGAGGAGCGGGATGCGGGAGCGCCAGAGAACGAGGTCGTACGCGGGTGACGACACGGCCGATTCGAGCGCTGTGGTGTTGGGATAGGGGTGGCAATGGGCGGCGACGCGCGCGGCGGGCGCAACGTTGCACCCGAGGACGCCGGGCCGGAAGGCGTGTCGGCGCGCGCTGGGCCGCCCCTTGGCCCGCGCACGGGACGACACTAGCTTCGCGGCGCGCCTCGCCGATCGAGACGCGACGGTGTGTCATCCCTTTCACCCGACATCGATGCACGTACGCCCACTCATTGCTGTCGCGCTCCTCGTGCTGCCGTCCGCGGCCGCAGCCCAGGCGGGTGGCTACGGTCCGGTCGTCCTGCAACTACCGGCGAGCGCGAGGGCGGTCGGGTTTGGGAACGCCTACGTCGCCGTTCGTGAGGCCGAGGCGCTGTTCTACAACCCGGCGAACGTCGGCGGACGCAACCTCATTGCCGTCTCCGCCGAGCGATACGGCGACGAGGCGGTGGACGGCGCGTTCGCGACGTCATACGCGTTCGGGCCGGCGGGGCTGGGTATTGGCGCCAAGCTCCTCGACTATCGCGTCGCCCTTCCCCGTTATCCCGACCTGGCGCCTAACGGGGCGCGGCTGCTGGAGTCGGGCCCGTACCAGGCGTCGAGCTTCACCGCCGCGCTCGGGTTCTCGATGCCGTTCAAGGGCATTCGTTTTGGGACGGCGCTGAAGCTGGCGCAGGACCGCGTGGAGACGTCGCGCGATGGCGTGGTGCTCGTCGATGTTGGTGCCGCGCGGGAGATCGGTCCCGTGTCGGTCGGAGCTTCGATTCAGAACCTTGGCAGCAGCCCACGCGTGCTCGGCACGTCCGCGGCGCTCCCGACGCGCGCGACGGTCGGCTTCTCGGGCGCTGGTTTGCCGGTGGGCCCGCTCGACTTTGCCGCGAGCGGGGCGTTGTCGGTCCGCCGAGGGGGCCGCATCACACCCGCGGGCGGTGGCGAGCTCTCGTACGTGCCGATCGACGGCATTGTCTTCGCCGCCCGTGTGGGCGCCCGCCGGCCGGAGGTGTCCGCCGAGCTTCCCGTCACGATGGGTGCCTCGTTCAGCTTCGACAGGCTGACGGTCGATTACGGGTTTGAACCCTATCACGGACCAGGCGACGGGCATCGCGTAGGGGTACGGGTTCGTTAGGCTTTCGGGCTGGTGAGCTGGGAGGCCAGCTGGTGGCTGGCGGGTTGCTAGCTGCAGCTCCGAGCTGGAGGGCTACTGACAGCGGCTGGGAGCTGGCAGCCAGGCTCGTAGCTCGTAGCCCGGCAGCCAGCACCCAGCCGCTTTAGGAGCGAGCAGCCACCAGCCTCAGCTAGCAACACGCCAGCTCCCAGCTGGCCTCCCGGCTCGCAGCCCCCCTCGCAGCCCCTTAATCACGCCGAACGAGATACGCCGGATCCATGGCGGAAAACCCGACATCGTCCATGACGACCTGCCCGACCTTCGTTCGGTCGAACACGAGCCGCACCGTGCGCACCTGCGACGGGTCGAACCCCGACGACGCGCGCGCGAAATCCGCGACCGGTATCACGTACGTCTGCAGCACGAGCTCGTGCGTGCTCGCGAACGCGTTCTTGTCGCGGTTCCTCCGACGGTAGACGGTGATCTCGAGCGGCCGCCGCACCGGGCCGAACCTGCTCAACGGCAGGCGTGCCGTTCCGCCGGCCGCATCCACCAGCTCGATCGACAGATCCGGCGGCGTCGTGTCGGCCGGTGGCTTCTTCGCGTCCGCGCGGCGCGCGGTCTGACGCGCGGCGGGCCTGTCTTTCGTGCCTGACGAGTCGGACTTCTTCGTCGTGTCCGGCGGCGTCTTCCGCGGACCCGGCGTTGCCGTCGTGGGCGCGAGCGAGAGCACGACGGACGACCCGGCACCCACATTCCACGCCGTGCGCAGGGAATCGGACAGTGTGATGGAGTAGCTGGCCGGTGTGCGTGGCTTCGTCGTGTCCTTTCCGGCCGGCGTGTTGTTCCAGCCAAGCCACACGGCGTTCGTGCCCACATCCGAGTTGCGCCAGCGCACGGGCACCGGCGCTTCCTTCCAGCTCGACAAGCTGTCCGCCGAGATCGTGATCCCGGGCGCGGATCCTGTCGTCACGTCCACGTCCTCATCGAACCCCGCCGCCGCCTTGTAGCTGCTTTCCTCGAAGCGTGTGAGATACATCGTCTTCGGAAGCCACCGCCCGATCGTCCGATGATCGCGGAACATCGGGAGGTATTCCTTTCTCCCCTTGAGCGTGGCCTCGAGGAAGCCACCGATGTACACCTTACCGAACTGGAGCTGATCCTCCATTGGCATCAGCGCATCGAGCGCCAGCCAGCGACCGCTTCGCGGACCGTTGTCCTTGTTCTGCCACACCGTATTCCATTGGCCGTGGTTCGCGCGGTAGACGTAGACCGCCGATTTGAACCACGAACCGCCATCGGTGAACTTGATGCGCTGGTACTGGCGCAGCCCCGAGAACGCCGACACGTCTCCGTCGTGCGACCCGTGGAATACGAGGTAGTTGACGTTCTGCACCGGGGTGGGCTTGCCGGCAGGCTGGTACTGGCCATCCACCGGCGCGATCGCGACGAGCGACTTGATGCCGAAGTCGTAGTCGAACTTCACCGTCGCATCGTCGGGGTAGTGCGACAGCCGGTTGAACGATGCCGCGACGGCAACCGCTTCGCCTCCGCGCGAGTGACCCATGAGCGCGATGTTGCGCATGTCGACCTTGCGATGGAATGGGCTCCCGACGGAGTCGTTCCACGTGCGCCATCGCTTCAGATGCTCGAGTAACAGCCAGCCGCGCCCGTCGTTCTCGCCGCGCAGATTGCCGTTGATGAAGTTCTCGTCCACCGACACGAGGATGAACCCGCGTGACGCGAGCAGCTCGCCCAGGTAGGCGTACCCCGGGTCCGAGAAATCCTTCATGTTGTGATTCCCGTGGACGATGAGCACGAGCGGAAACGGGCCATCGCCCTCGGGATACCACACGCGGCCGTTGATGGGCAGCTGCTTGAGGTCGAACCCCCAGTATTTCTTTCGGCTCCTGGCGATCTCGGGGGTGGACGACACGAACGGCGAGCCGTCGACGGTCTTCGTCCGGAGCGTCACGGAATCGCGAAACGCGGGACGGCGCTTGTCCGTGCCGCTGCCGTACACGAGCGTGAGAACGCGATGCGTGCCCGGGGTAGCCGGGTTGGCGCTGGTGATGTCCTGGCGCGCCAGGACCACCGGCGAGTCATCCTTGCTGAGCTTCATGGGCTGATGAATGCAGCCCCAGGCAGCCAGCGTTAGGCACGCGAGTGCGGGCGCGGCGGCCAGGCGTTGACGGAGCGACATGGGATCGGAGCGGGAGTCGAATGTCGTGAGTGGAACGACCGGCCACCCACCGCTATGAGCTATCGTCAGAACCGCGCGTTCACCAGTGGCAACCACCGCGCCCACGCGGGGTTATTGCGTGCCCGATTGATGAGGCCGAGTTGCACGCCGTGCAGCTGCCGCGCGTCGTTGTAGATGCCGATCGTGAGCCCGCGTTGCACCCGCACGTCGTTATGCCCCGCGACCGAAATGCCGCGCAACTCGGCGGTCCGGAGGTTCACGGCTGATAACGCCACTCCCGACACCCTCGGGCTCTTCACGCGATACAGCCCCATGAGCGCCCCGCGCGCGTCGCGCGTCGCGTTCAGGGTTCCCCCACTCAGGGCGACCCATCGGATGTCGCCATCGGCGACGATGCCGAGTCCACCGATCGTGACCCCGTGAATGTCGCGGCCGGACATCACCGCGCCGCCGCTGAGGTTCACACCCCGGAGCGTCCCTGACGACACGATCGCCGCGCCCCCCGCCGTGACGCCGCTCGCCCCGCCCTCGGCCACCACCGCCAGCCCGCCCACGTGCAGCCCGCGCATGGGTCCCGACGCGAACGTGACCAACCCGCCCAGTCCGATCCCCGTCATCGGGCCCCGGCCCGCGATCCCGAGCCCCGACACCGTCAGGCCGGAAGTCGGGCCTTCGGCCACCACGGCAAGTCCGCCGAACGTGACGCCCGCGAGACGTCGTTGCACGACGGCCGCGAGCCCCGCCACCTGGATGCCTCGCGCTCCACCCGACGCGAGCACGGACGCGCCCGCAATGCTCACGCCCGATAGCTGCGCGCGCGACATCACCGCGAGACTCGCGGCACTGATCCCCGTCACGCTGCTGTCCCCCACCACCGCGAGCCCGCCCAGGGCGATGCCGTCGATGTGCCCGTGCGACAGCACCGCCCCACCCCCCACGGCGAGCCCCGTTAGGCGCCGCTCGGCGCGAACGCCAACGCCACCGAGCGCAATGCCGCGAAGGTTCGCCGCGCCGGGCGCCACGAGCCCGACCGCGAGCCCGCCGACCGTCGCCCGTGGATTCTGGCCCGGCGACCACAGGGTGAGGTTGATCCCCTCGACGCGAATGACGCCCGAGTCTCGCCAGTTGAGCCGGATGCCAGTGAGACGCCTCGAGTTCCCGATACTGATCCCCACATTGTGTATCGCGAGATCGAGGCTTACCGGCTCGCGGTCACGTCGTTCGGGGGTCTGCGCCCCGACTCCTACGGCTACCACCGAGCAGACTACAACGAGAAATGAGCGATACACTCGATGGGAGACGGGTCGGGGCGGATGACATCTCGTCAGTCTCGCCGCAACGCAGCCAGGGGATCCAGCCGGCTCGCACGGCGCGCCGGAAGATAACACGCCATGACAGCCACCGCGCCAAGCAGGAGCGGGACGACCGCGAAGGTGAGCGGGTCCACCGGGGCCACGCCGAACAACTCGCTCGCGAGCACACGCGACGCACCGGTCGCCGCGATGAGCCCGACGACGAGCGCCACCGCCGTGAGCCGAAGCCCCTGGCCGACAACGAGCCTGATCACCTGGCCACGGTGTGCGCCCAGCGCCATGCGTACGCCCACCTCGTGGGTCCGCTGCGTCACCGCGAACGACATCACCCCATAGATGCCCACCGCTGCGAGCAACAGGGCCACGGTGGCGAACGTCGCGACGAGGCCGAGCAGAACGCGCTCCGACCCGAGCGCCCCGTCGACCATCGATTCCAGCGTGCGGATCTTCCACACCGGCTGGTCGGGATCGACCCGCCAGATGGCGTCGCGCACGGCGTTCCCGAGTGCCGACGCGTCACCGGTCGCGCGAACGGCGACGCTCGTGAAGATCTGCGGGTATTGCTTGTACGGCACGTACATCTGCGGACGCGGCGCGTCGGTGGCACCGAAGTGCTTGGCGTCGCGTACCACCCCCACGACCGTGAACCAGCGCTGCGAGTCGACGAACCGCACCCGGCGCCCGATCGCGGCTGCGTTGGGCCACTCACGTCGCGCCAACGTCTCGTTGACCA
>DASURJ010000513.1:0-3435 GCA_036280115.1 Gemmatimonadaceae bacterium | reverse complement strand
GCACTCGTGCGTCTCGTCGGCCATGGCGGCCGTCCTGGCGGACTTCTTCCCGTCCCAGGAGAGCACGCTGGTCGCGGAGGTGACCGAGGCCGGGCTGTCGCGCATGTACGCCGGCATCCACTATCGCTTCGATATCACCGGCGGGCAGGGCCTCGGCCAGGCGGTTGCGCAGTGGGCGATTGCGCACGCCGACCGGCTGGAGTGAGTCGAGCCGTCGGCTCCCATCGGGTCGCTCCGCAACGAGCTCTCGTTACTCGTAACGGAGCGATTCGATGGGATCCAGCTTTGCCGCCCGCCGCGCCGGGATCAGACCGAACACCAACCCGATGCTCACCGACACCAGCACGGCGAGCGCGGTGAGATCCAGCGGCGGACTGGCCGAGATGTTCATGGCGAGGGTCGCGACCTGCCCCAGTCCGAGTCCGATCGCGATCCCGATCGCGCCGCCCGTGCCCGTGAGCGTCGCCGCCTCGATGAGGAACTGCTGGAGGATGTCGCGCCGCGTTGCGCCCACCGCCTTGCGGATGCCGATCTCGCGCGTGCGCTCGGTGACGCTGATCATCATCACCGCCATCACGCCGATGCCGCCGACCAGGAGCCCGACTCCCGACAGCACGATCATGACGAGGAAGAACACCCCCGTCATCTTGTTGAACGTGTCGAGGATCTGGTCCTGGGTGATCATGTCGAAGGTGTTGCGGTCGGCGGGACGGAGGCCGCGCATCTCCCGCAGCGCAACGGTGACCGCCTCCTGCGCGTCGGTGACGGTCACGCCAGGCCTCGGCTTCACTGGAATGAAGAGGGCGTTCGTCCTGTCGATCGTGAACTGGTGGTCGAGCATCGCGAACGGCACGATCGCGTGCGTCTTCTGGCCCGGCGGCTGGAAGATGTTCGCCGACGGCTGATAGACACCGATGACACGCACGGGTCGCCCGCCGATCCGTACGAGCTTGTCGAGCGGCTGGATGGAACCGAACAGCCGTCGCGCGACGTCCACGTCGATGACAGCGACGGCGCGGCCGCTCGCCATCTCGGAACGCGTGAACCAGCGACCGGCGGCGAGGTCGCCGCCATAGATCTCCGAGTAGCGGTCGTCCGCGCCCATGATGACGCCCGGCTGCGTGCGTTCGCCCTGGTACTCCACGCGGTTCATCACCTGGCCCCAGATCGACGCATAGTCGATCTCCGGCAGGCGCTGGATGCGCTCCGCTTCGGCACGCGACAGGTCGGGCCGCACGCGCACCCATTTCGGGAGGGCGTCCGGGTTCAACGGCGACTGCGACCACACCTTCATCACATAGAACGTCGTCGGCCCCGCGATCTCGATCGTCTGCACGATCTGGTCGCGGATTCCCTGGACGATCGACGCCATGGCCATCACGGTGGCCACGCCGATGACGACGCCGAGGATGGTGAGCGCCGAACGCATCTTCGCCACGCGCAGCGATCCGAACGCGAGCGAGACGTTCTCGCCGAAGTCCGCGAAGAAGCGGATGAACGAGCGAAGCGCCTGCATACGTCTACTCCGCCCGCATCGCGTGCACCGGGTCGAGCCGGGCGGCGCGCGTTGCCGGATAGACGCCGAACAGCACGCCCACGCCGGCGCCGAGCGACAGCGCGAGCATCACCGACCACGCGGTGACGCGGGCGGGGAGGGGAGAGGCGACGGCGATGAGCCCCGCGAACGCCCAGCCGCTCAGCGCGCCGAGCACGCCGCCGAGCGTCGCGAGCATGACGGCTTCGGCGAGGAATTGGCGGCGAATGTCGCGCTGAGTCGCGCCCACCGACTTGCGCAGCCCGATCTCGTGCGTCCGCTCGCGCACCGACATGAGCATGATGTTCATGATCACGATCCCGCCCACGACGATGCCGATGGCAACCATCGCCGGCACGACGCTGAAGAGCAGCCGCGTGAGGTTCTTCCAGAAGTTGACGAGGGCGTCCGCCGTCTCGATGGAGAAGTCGTCCGGTTCCCCCGGGCGCAGCTGATGCGCAACGCGCATCGCCTCCTGCGCCCGTGCCATGGCGTCGGCCACGTCCTCGGCGCCCGCCACCTTCACCGAGATCGTGGTCGTCTGCCGGCGTCCGTACAGCGACTCGAAGGTGGAGATCGGCATCATGACGAAGGAGTCGAACGACTGGCCGAGCACGCGTCCCTTCGACGCGATCACGCCGACGATCGTGAATCGACGCCCACGGATGCGCACGTCGCGGCCGACCGGATCGAGATCCTCGAACAGCTTCGTGGCGACGTCGGCACCGATCACGATCACGTCGCGCCGCTGGGCCTCGTCGATCTCGGAGAGCGGCTGGCCGTCCGCGAAGCGATAGTCCTGGACGACCTGGTACTCCGGCGTGATGCCGAAGACGAGCACGTCGCCGAGCGTGCGGTCACCCCACACGACGTCCGACTGCGGCGTGGGCCAGCCCGAGGTCATGCTGATCGCCACCGCCTCGGGAAGCGCGGCGCGGACCGCGTCCGCGTCCTCGCGCGAGATCTTCGGGCGCCGCTGGATCTGGCGCCACTCTTCGTCCTCGATGAGCGCGAAATTGATCGGCGTGCGCCGGATCTGGAACGCATTGCTGCCGATCATCGCATCGGCGATGTTCTCCTTGACGTACGCGTTCATCCCCTGGATGATCGCGACCACCGCGACGAGGAACGCCACGCTGACGATGATGCCGAGCAGCGTGAAGAAGGAGCGAAGCTTGTTCGCCCTGATCTGCGCGAGGGCGGTCAGGAAGACGTCGGCGGGGCGCATCATGATTTAGGGTGTCCTAAATTACGATGCGCACTCCAGTGCCCGCAAGCGACACCAGCTACTCGTAGCGCAGGGCGGCGACGGGATCGAGGCGCGCGGCGCGCATCGCCGGGAGCAGCCCGAAGACGATGCCGGTGACGCCGCTCGCGAGAAGCGAGCTCACGACCGCGGACACCGGCGTGGACGCCGGAATCGAGGGCCACGCCGTGCTGACGCCGAACGCCGTCAGCATGCCCAGGGCCAGCCCGATGGCCGCGCCGATCCCCGTGAGCGTCACCGCCTCCACGAGGAACTGCCAGAGGATGATGCCGCGCGTCGCCCCCAGTGCCTTGCGCACGCCGATCTCGCGCGTCCGCTCCGTCACGCTGATCATCATGATCGCGATCACGCCGACACCGCCCACCATGAGGCCCACCGACGAGAGGGCGATGCCGACGATGAAGAACGTGCCGAAGAGCTGGTTGTACACGTTCAGCAACCGGTCCTGTGTGACGATCGCGAAGTTGTTCGGCTGTCCCGGCCTGAGCCCGCGTGCCGCGCGGAAGAACGCGGTGACGTCGTCGGTCGCTTCCGCGACGGTCACACCGGCGCGCGGCTTCACGATGAGGTTGTTGCCGCGCATCCCGAACTGGAGGTGGCGGCGCGCCGACTCCCACGGGTTGATCGCCTTCGG
>DASURJ010000512.1:0-8247 GCA_036280115.1 Gemmatimonadaceae bacterium | reverse complement strand
TCGGCCGCGATCTCGTACCAGGACAGCGCCTCCTCGGTGACCCCCGCGCGATCGTAGTGGGCCGCGATCTGCCCGCCCACGGCGTCCAGGTCGCGTGCTCGGAGTTTCTTGAGCGCCAGCGCGGCGCGCAGGTGATTCTGGCGCCGAGCCGGAGGACTCAAGGCGAGATACGCCACTTCCCGGATCTTGTCATGCGTGAAGTCGTAGGCGCTGGCGTTCGTCTCGCGGAGGATGCGCGTTCGCCAGAGCTCGTCGAGCGCTCGCGCCACCACATCGCTGGAGAGCTCACCGGCGTGAGCGAGTGTGTCGGGTGTGAAGTCCCGGCCGAGCGTTGCGGCGATGCCCACGAGTGAACGCGCTGGGTCGGACAGTTGACCGAGTCGTGAGACGATGACGGCGTGCACTCTCGGGGTCAGCGCATCGACGCCGTGGGCTCCGGGCAGCCAGCCCGCGCGCACCGCTTCGACGATGAACAGGGGATTGCCCTCGGTCTCGCGAAAAAGGGCGTCGCTCGCATCCTGGTCGAGGGGATGCGATGTGAGCGCAAAGGCGAGGTCCGCGGTTGCGCTGCGGCCAAGTCGGTCGAGCGTGACTTCCGTAACGAGTCCGAGTGCTTTCAGCCCGAGGAGGAGATCGGCGACGGGCTGCCGCTCCATGTCTTCGGCGCGCGCCGTCGCCGCGATGAGGAGCGGAGTCTTCGCTGCCCGGCGCAGCAGGTAATGGAGGAAGCGCGCCGTTTCGTGATCGGACCACTGAAAGTCATCGATGATGAGGAGCAGCGGAGCGTCCACCAGCGAGAACGCGTGCGCGGCGGCGTCGAACAGTCGCGGCCGAAGGGCGTCCTCGGGGAGCGCTGGCGGAGGACCGAGCTCTGGTGATTGCGCGAGCAACTCGGGGAGCAGCCGACTCACCTCCGTCAGGTGAGGGCCGGCGAGTCGCCGGACCGCTCGAGCGACCCGCGGTGCGCGCAGCCACGCGATGACCGGTGCGTACGGGAGCGAGCCTTCGGCAGCGTACGACCGCGCCTCGGCCGTGACGGCGCCGCGGAGCGCGCACCAGTCGCGAAGCTCCTCGACGAGCCGAGTTTTTCCGACGCCCGCTTCGCCGGTGACGACGAGCAACCCGGGCTGGCCGCCTTCGACCGCCCGCCAGAGCGACGTGAGGCGCGCCCATTCATCGGCACGCCCGATGAGCGGCGGCGCCGCACTGCGGTGCCGGGCTTCAGCGCGAGGCGCGTCGGCTTCTCCGCGCTGGCGTTCCGATCCGCCTCGCAGGAGGGCCTCGTACTCCCGGCGTGTGTCTGCGGTGGGGGGCACACCGAGCTCGCGCTCGAGCGTCGCGACGCACGTATGGTACGCGTGAAGGGCTCCCGCGCGATCGCCGCGGGCGTCGCGGAGGCGCATGAGGAGGCGCCAGGCGTCCTCCCGAAGCGGCTCGTGGCGAAGGAGGCGCTCCACATGCAGGAGTGCCTCCGAGTACTCCTGCCGTGTCTCGAGCAGTCGCGCGAGGCGATCGAGGAATGTCAGGAAGCGCTTTCGATAGGCGTCGCGATGGCTTGTGAGCCACTCGTCGTAGCACGCCTCGAGGAGGTGGCCACGGTACAGCGTCGTGGCATCGCGGAAGGCGGCGACTTCCGTCTCGGATGCCAGTGGGGCAGGGGACTCTGTCGCTGCACGCTCGGCCCGCGTCGCCGCGGCATCGAACTCGGCGATGTCGAGCCATACGGGGACCGCGGGCTTCCACTGTAGCGTCCGAGACTGCACGTCGAGGTAGCGATCCGCGTCAGGCAGCGCTCGGCGGAGATCGTGGAGGACGTGCCTGAGATTCGTGCGCGCCTGCGACTCCGAGGAGTCGGGCCACAGGCGAAACGCCACGTGCTGGCGCGGCTGCGGTGCGCCGCCATGGAGGACGAGGTATGCGAGCAGCGACTCGGCGCGGGCGGACCCGAGGCCGGGGAGCAGTGTGTCGCCGGCCCGAAGCTCGAAGCTGCCGAACAGTCGGATCGAAAGGTTGGCCTGCACGGTGCGCGATGTCGCTCGCCTCGCGTTTGAGCGTTTTCCCCGATGGATATACCTGGTGGGGCCTGCCGATGGCCAGCATCGGACGAGGCCGCTCGCGTTCCGGAGCGATACCTACACTGTAGGTACCAACATGCCTACAGTGTAGGTTTCGCGAGTGAATCGTTATGTTCTCGGCATGAAGCGACCCGGACTCACCCGCGCGCGCATCGTCGCGGCGGCGGTCGAGCTGGCCGACCGCGAAGGGTTGCCAGCGGTCTCGCTCCGGCGCCTCGCCGCGGAGCTCGGCGTTCACGTCACGTCGCTCTACAATCACGTGGCCACGAAGGACGCGCTGCTCGACGCCATGATGGAGCAGCTCGTGGTGGACGCGCGGCTACCGACCAGCGCGGCTACGTGGGAGGACTGGGTTCGCCGCTTCGCGCACGCGGTGCGCGTCATCGTGCGTCGGCACCCGGGTGCGTCGGAGGTGTTTCACCACCGCACGGTGCAGGGGCCGGAAGCAGCCGCTTCGGCGGAGGTTGCGCTCGCCGCGTTTCGTTCCGCGGGGTTCGACGTCGTCGAGGCGTACAACGCGGTCAAGGCCACGAGTTACGCCGTCCTCGGTGCGGTGATCGAGGACCGCGCGCAGTTGCAGGCTCCCGGCCGCCAAACCGACATCGACCAGCTGCCGCTCGAGCGCTTCCCCAACCTGCACGCGGCCAACACGCTCTGGGCGAAGGCCGATCCGTGGACCTATCTGCTCGACGGGATCGTCGCGGGTGTCGCGGCTAACCACAGCGCAGGCGTGACGCGCACGGCGGCGACCCGGCGCGTCTCGAGAGCACGTTAGGCGGACAGCCAGTATGAGAGCTTGACGGCGACTTGGTTCATGGGTCGCTGTCGGAAGAGCGCGCGGAGATCCGATCCAAGCCGGAGGCCTCCCGGTTCGGTCGAGGCGATGTCGCGGCCCTGCGTCCACACGAAGAACAATGTCGAACCGGGTCGATATTCCCAGCGCAGCACCGCGTTCGACCTCAGCTGGCGAAAGTCCGTCCCGGCGAAGGCGGACCTGGCACCACTGTCGCCGACAGCGCGAAAGCGCGCCTCGTACTCGTCGGCGCGGGGTTTCACGACCTCGCGGAGCATCGAGTAGGTGCCACGTGATACGTACGCCTGCGCGTACCACTGTACGCTGAGCGCCGTCGTCACGGTGAAATCGACGCGCCCCGTGACGGACCTCGCGGGCTGTGCCAGGCGGGCAACCGTGACACGCGAGTCCGACGTGGCCTCCACGCTCCCGTAGAAGAACGCGTCGTGGGTTGCTTCACTCGCGTCCAGGGCGACGGAGACGTCGACGTTGGAGCGCGCGTGCCACAGAACATCGGCGCGACCGCTCGCGACGTGCGAGCGCCCCTCGTCGTCTCGAGCCCAGTCCACACTGACGCTGGGCACGAACTGGCGGCGTGGGTCACCGGTCACGGCAACCGCGAGTCGAGTACGCGGCGGGTCGACGAGCGCCGGCCCGCCGCGCGTGCAGGTCATGGTGCAGTATGCCCCAGGGAGTTGCTGCGCGATCGTCGTCTGGATTTGCGCCAGGTTGATGAACTGCATCGTGCCCGTCAGGCTCACCTCGCGCGCGAACGCGAGTCCGCCGGTCGACCACTCCGCGGCGGCGCCCAGCGTCACGGCGGCATTGTTGTAGGGGACCCCTGCGAGCCGTCCGGCGCGCGTCGCGCGCAAGCCGGCGTTCGCCGTCAGCCGCTGAACGCCAGCAGTAGTGAGGAAGCCAGCCTCGTTCACGTCGAACTCCGGCGCGATCCATCGGTATGACGCGTCGTAGCGTGTGATCCCCCCGGCGACTTTTCCGGCGAACAGGTAGCCGGCGGTCCCGCTGAGGCTCGTGCGCGCCGAGTCGAACGCAACGCCGTCGTCGCTCTGCTGGAATCCATGAACGTTCGAGCGCTGAACACGCGAGATGGCCGATGCCGTTCCTCTGACATCGCTCGCGGCGAGCCACCCGCTGACGCGGTAGTTGCCGTCCCGCGTCTGGTGCTGCGTCGCGACTGCCGCCGCCTGCGCGGACCGTGGCAGGATCGAGGCGGCCGTGGAATCGCCGCGGCTCCGATCGACTCGCGTCACCATGAGGGCGAGGCCACTTCTTCCACGGCGAAAGTCGCGCTGAACGCGCGCGACCGCGTAATGCGCGGTGGGCTCGACCACCGGGCGTTCCCCGAGCACCTGCGTGCGCCCGCGTTCTTCGGCTGTCAGTGCGGACAGGGCGACGAACGACGTTGCTGGTGACAGGCGTCCCGTCAGCTTTGCCGCCCCGTGAATCGACGTCTCCGCGGGGCCGGCTCCGGCACCGTACACGGGGCCGAGCGCCGGTGAGCGGCCAATACGTCGGGAATGAAAGAGCAGCGCGCTTCCGTCGCTCGCGAGTGGGAAATGGAACTGGCCGGCGCCCTCGAGAAAGAATGGCCGGCGCTCCGTCCGAAAGACCTCGAATCCGGACAGGTCCAGCACGGCCGGGTCGCTCTCGACCTGACCGAAGTCGGGGTTGATGGTGACATCGATGCTGACGTTAGGCCTGGGGAGGAAGCGCAGGTCGCCGCCGAGCGCAAGGGAAGTCTGGACTCCCGGTCGCGGCGCGGCGCCGGTCGCGGCGTTCCGTCCTCGAGCGAGCACGTACGGCGCGGCTTCGATCCTCGCATGGCCGACGAGGCCCCGGAGTCCATCGAGTGTCCCCGTCTGGGATACGTAGCCCGACCGCGACGGCCGATAGAGCGGCCAGCTCACTCGCTCGCCTGTGCGCCCGATGAGGCGCCACACCATGAGCCCGAAGATGGGCGACTCGCGATCCGTGTACCGCAGCTGCTGGAGCGGAATCGCGAACTCTGCGGTCCAGCCGAGCGAGTCGACACGCGTCGCGACGTCCCACACGCCGTTCCACGACTGGTCGAAGCCGGTATCGTCGAAGAGCAGGTAGTCCGATTTCACGCCGCCAGCGCTGACGATGTACTCGTAGCCGCTCCGGCGGTCGAAGAACGAGTCGATGAAGAGCTGAATCTGGTCGTTCGGCGCGCCGTCGGTATCCCGGCGCGAGAGGCGCTGCACAATGCTGTCGGGGCGCGGGTCGAACGCGCGCACGAAGATGTACAGCGCCGCATCGTCGTACGCGGCGCGGAGCTCGGTACGGAATGTCGGGTCCGCGTCTTCGCTCGGGGTGAAGGTGCGGAAATCCTCTCGGCGATGGGCGATGAGCCAGACGGCGTCGTCATCGACGCCGTCGAGCTTTGGGGCAATGACGGCCCGAACGGCGGTGAGTGTACCAGGTTGAGGAGAAGGGCGCGTGTTCCGCAGCTGGATCGTGGGGTCCTGCGCGCGCGTTATCGGGCTCGCCTCGACGAGGGCGATGAGCAGCGCGATCGCGACAGTCGGCATGCGGCACACCTCTGTGACGGGTACACCGTTATAATCCTGAATACCGGTGCAACCGTATTCAGATGCGCCACACCTGTCAAGCACATTTTACCGGTGTTACGTTTCGGCATGGCACACCAGCCTGGACGCGACCGCTATGCGCCGGATGCGCCGTTCAAGTTCGTTGGCGGAGATCCGAGCGTGGACTTCGTGAATACCGCGAACTGGACCCCACGTGGCCTCGAGCGCGATCGCCTGACCAGTTATGACCGACTGCTGGAATGGTCGCGCGGTGCCGGTGTATTGGACGCTGCCGCTTCTCGGCGCGCGGCACAGGCGGCGGTGCGGCATCCGCGGCGTGCGGCCGCGGCGGTGGAGTCGGCACACCGAGCGCGGCAGGCCGTGCAGTCCGTGTTCGCGTCGGTTGTCGCGGGAAAACCCAACGTGAGCGCACTCGACGACCTCAATCTGCTCGTCGCGGACGTAGCGCCTCACGTCCGTGTCGTACGGGACGCAGGTGGCCGGTTTCAGCGCGGCTGGGATGCACTCGGCGAGTCCCCTGAGTCGGTGCTCTGGCCGGTCATCTGGGCCACGACCGAGCTCCTGTCATCCGCCGATGCCGAGAGGCTCCGGATGTGCGCGGGAAATGATTGCGGATGGCTTTACGTCGATCGCAGCCGCAATGGACTCCGGCGATGGTGCGAGATGAGCGTGTGCGGCATGGCGGAGAAGAACCGTAGGCGCGCGAGTCGATAGCCGTTACGTTCCGGGCCGACGTGGACCGCGGTTTGCGACGAGGCCCGACGATGTCGAGCACTGACGAACGTTCCGACCTCCTGCTGCGGTGACGCGCGGCCAGCGCTGGGGCCTGGCGGCCGCTGTGCTGGGCGGCATGGCCCTCGGGCTCGGCCTCTTCACGTTCGTGTACGCGCGTGGGTACTCGTACCTAACGAACGACCCGCGGGCGTGCGCGAACTGTCATATCATGAACGAGCACTACGGGGCGTGGCTCAAAGCCAGCCACCGCGCCGTCGCCACATGTAACGACTGCCACACGCCGCACGACGTCGTCGGGAAGTACGTCGTAAAGGCGAAGAACGGGTTCTGGCACTCGTTCTACTTCACGGTGGGCGGCTATCCCGATCCGCTGCGCATCACCGACGGCAACCGCCAGGTGACCGAGGAGGCCTGTCGGTACTGTCACGCCGAGATCACCGATGCCATCGACCACAGGCCGCAGCCTGGTGCACACACCGTCGTGGCAGCGGGGACCGAGGCGGGCGCGGTTCTGGCAGCGTCGCGGAGCGACGAACCCATCTCGTGCATCCGGTGCCACACGTACGTCGGCCATTGGGTCCGCTGACCGATGTCGTCATTGACGCGCCGCGCCGAGTGCGGCGTGGAACTCCTGCGAGGGTAGGGAAATGACCGAACCGCATGATGTCGCCGCCACGCCTCCACCCCGACGACGGTTCCGCACGAGCTGGCTTGTGCTCGCCGCGATTGGTGGGGCGTTAGCGGTCGTCGGCATCGCTGCCCTGCTGGCCTCGGTCTTCCAGCGGCAGCAGGAGGCGCGGAACCCGTTCTACCGCGTGGTGGCGTTGAACGACACGATCGACGATCCGGCGGTGTGGGGGAAGAACTTCCCACTGCAGTACGACGACTACCGCCGTACGGTGGACCAGGTCCGAACCCGGTATGGTGGTAGCGAGGGTGAGCCGCACACACCAAGCCAGGCCGACCCGCGGTCGATCATCGCGCAGTCGCGGCTCGAGGAAGATCCCCGGCTCAAGGAGATGTGGTCAGGATACGCGTTCGCGCAGGATTTTCGCGAGGAGCGAGGCCACGCCTACATGCTCGAGGACCAGGAGTTCACGGAGCGGCAACGCGTTACCCAACAACCGGGCACATGCCTTCACTGTCATGCGTCGGTGTACGTGCCGTACCGCCGTGCGGGGGACGGCGACCTCATCAAGGGGTTCGAGAAATTGAACCCGCTGCCGTATTTCGAGGCACGTAAATCCGTCACGCATCCCGTGTCGTGCATCGACTGTCACGATCCCGGGACCATGCAGCTTCGCGTGACGCGACCCGGATTCATGGAGGGAATTCGACTGCTCCGGGCGTCGCAGGGGACCGCCAACTACGACGTCAACGCACAGGCGACGCGTCAGGAGATGCGGACGTTCGTCTGCGCGCAGTGTCACGTCGAGTACTACTTCCGAGGGCCCGAGAAGCGACTCGTCTATCCGTGGGGGAAAGGCCTCACCGCCGACAGCATTCTGGCGTATCACGATTCAACGGGGCACCGCGACTGGGTTCACAAGGTCAGCGGTGCGCCGGCGCTCAAGGCGCAGCATCCGGAGTTCGAGCTCTACAGCCAGGGCATCCACGCCCGCTCCGGCGTCGCGTGCTCGGACTGTCACATGCCGTACAAGCGCGAAGGCGCCATGAAGATCTCGGACCACCACGTGCGCAGTCCGGTGCTCAACATCAATCGCGCGTGTCAGACGTGCCACAAGTGGTCGGAGGAAGAGTTGCGCGCGCGCGTGCGGGCAATCCAGGATCGGACGTTCGAGATGCGCAACATGGCCATCGACGCCGTTCTGCACCTCACGCGCGAAATCGCCGATCAGGTGGCGCGTGACAGCACGGTTCCTACCATCGCGGCCGCACGCGACTACCAGCGAAAGGCGCAGTTCCTGGCGGATTTCATCGAGGCCGAGAACTCGATGGGTTTCCACGCCGATCAGGAAGCGGCCCGCATCCTCGCGAAGTCCATCGATTACTCACGACGTGGGCAAATGGCGCTTCGAGGACAGAACCC
>DASURJ010000511.1:0-2214 GCA_036280115.1 Gemmatimonadaceae bacterium | reverse complement strand
GCCATCGGATGCGGCATCCAACCGATTGGACGATCACCTCGGGCGGTGGCTGAGTGATGACGTCGATTATGGTGTTTGGGGCTTGGTAGCCAATCTGGTCGAACGGCGCAGCGATGGCGTCGCGGCCTCTCCCGGCCAGCGGGTGCCCACCACGAGTGCGGGAAGCGAGCTCGGCCGAACGTACAACCGCGCGCGTGTAGCGACGACATCGACTGGACGCGGTCCTGATGGGACGCCGCGGCTGACAGATTTCCGCCAGGAATCGCCGCACCCGCGAGTAACCCACGCCCGCCTCGATCAACGACCGACCTCCGAACGTGACATGAACGGAATCGTCGCCTTTCTTCGGAAGTCGGGCGTCAATCGACCAGTGTTCTATTCGCTCCTGACGCGTGGCGCGCAGAGCGCGACCGCGCTCGTCACGATCGGCTTCGTGGGGCACTTCCTGACGCCAGTAGGGCAGGGCTACTACTACACGATTCTGAGCTTCGTCGCGTTCGTGTTGCTTGGCGAGTTCGGGCTGAACTACGCGGTGATGCAGAGCGCCAGCCACGAATCGGCCGCGCTCGCCGGCGCCGAGAACGCAGCCGCGGTGAACACGAGGACACGCCATCGGCTGCGTCTGCTTCTCAGCGGCGCGGATCGCGTCAATGCGTGTACAACGACCCTGGCGGTGCTGATCGTCGCCGGGGTCGGCACGCAGATGCTCGGTGCCGCGCGCGGTGTGGCCGTCGACGAAACAGCGTGGGCGGGACCCTGGGCCCTCGCCATCCTTGCCGTTGCGGCGAATCAACTGCTTGCGCCACGCGTTGCGCTGCTGGAAGGAGCGGGTGAAGTCACCGCGGTCTGGCAGTTTCGCCTGAGGCAGGAGTTCCTCATCGCGGCGGTCCTGTGGGGTGCGCTGGCGTCCGGGCTGGGGTTGTGGAGTGTTGGACTCGCCTACGCGACGCGATTCGTCAACCTGACGTTCTGGCTTCGGTCGCACCGCGCCACGCGGCTGGTCCGCGAGCTCGGACGACTGACGGCCGAGGATGGGCTACAGTCCACGTACTGGCGCACCGAGGTGTGGCCGTTCCAGTGGCGAATCGGGCTCAGCGGGCTCGCCGGGTACATGATCTTTCAACTCTTCACCCCCATCATGTTCGCACTGCACGGAGCGCGCGTCGCCGGCCAGTTTGGAATGACGCTCACCATCACGAATGGGTTGCTGATCGCGGTGACGGCGTGGCTGAACAGCCAGGCTCCACTCTATGGACGTCTGATCGCTCAGCGCGCGTACGATGAGCTGAACTCGCAGTTCGCGCGAGCGGTACGCTCGTCATTCGCGGTGGTGGCGGCCGTTTCGCTTGTGCTCGTCAGCCTCGTCGCGCTGCTGGAGAGCCGCGTGCACCCGATGAGTGAGCGGGTGCTCCCAACCGTTCCATTCGCCCTGCTGACGGCCAGCACTGTGCTCAACCACCTGATCTTCGCGCTCGCTGTGTATCTGCGGGCGCATCGAAAGGAGCCGCTCCTCATCGTCTCGCTCTGTGGGGCCATTGCGACGCCGCTGACGTTGTACGTGACGGCGCGGTTCGCCAACGTGACGTGGGTGGCCGGGAGCTATCTCGCCCTGACCCTGCTCGGCGGGCTGGTCACGTTGAGCATCTTCGTCTCGCGGAGCAGGGCATGGCACGGACGCGAGCTGGTGGTCGGGTCGACCGATGGCGCGTAACTGACGGTGGCGGGTCCCACGCAGGGAGGAGCCGGGTTGGCGTCGGTGCAGGGCAAGGTGCGTTTGACCATTGCGATCCCGACGCTCAACCGCGCCCGCGACTTGCGCCGTGCGATCGACAGCGCACTCGCGCAGACCGCTGGCGCGACCGAGGTCCTCGTATCGAACAACGGCTCCACCGACGACACGCGTGCCGTCATCGAATCGTACGCGGATCCCCGTCTCAGAACCTACCACCATGCCACCACGATCCCCGCCGTCGACCACGGCAACTTCCTCATTGCGGAAGCTCGGGGCGACCTGTTCCTGGGGTTGTCGGATGACGATTATCTCGAGCCGGAATTCGCCGAGCGCGTGATCGATCTGTACGACCGGCATCCCAGCGTGTCGTTCGTCTACACGCGCTGCTGGACGCAAGTGCGGCAGGCGGTGCTCGCGTCCCCCGGCGGTCCCGAGCTCGAAGACCCGCTGGCGTTCATCCACGGGTATTTCACCGGGCGCCG
>DASURJ010000510.1:0-4376 GCA_036280115.1 Gemmatimonadaceae bacterium | reverse complement strand
GGCCCGAACGCGCTCCCCGGCGTCACGACGACCTGCGCCTCATCGAGCATCGCCCGGACGAACGTCCAGTCGTCGACTCCCGACGGTACCGGTTGCCAAAGGTACATTGCGCCCCGCGCCGGCTCGACCGTTCGCCCGGCGCGATGAAAGGCCCGGACCGCGGCATCTCGACGCGCAACGTATCCGTCAGCCACGGCCGCCGAGAGCAGGCCGTAGTGGTCCAGCGCATATGCGGCGGCGTGCTGAACGGCGGCAGGCGCGCCGTATCCGACGTTCGTCCGATACGCCGCGAGCGCTTCGAGGAGTGCGGCGCCGCCGACCGCGAACCCCACACGAAGCCCGGCCATGTTGAACGACTTCGAGCACGAGTGAAACTCGACCGTCACCTCCTTCGCGCCCGGAATCTCGAGCGCGCTCGGCGCCACGAAGCCATCGTAGGTCAGCTCGCTGTACGCGAGGTCGCTGAGAAGCAGGAAGCCATGCTCGCGGGCGAACGATACGGCGCGCTGGAGGTAATCGCGATTCGCGACGGCGCCCGTCGGATTGTTCGGGTAGTTGACGATGAGCATCCGTGTGCTGCGCAGCACCTGGCGCGGGACGGACTCGAAGTCGGCGAGGAACCCGCTGCTGGCCCGCATTGGCACCCAGTGAACCGAAGCGCCGGCCAGCTGCGCGGAGCGCGCGTATACCGGGTAGAAGATCTCGGGCACGAGCACGGTGTCACCGCTCCCCGCGGTCGCCATGATGAGCTGGGCGATTCCTTCCTTCGCGCCCGCGAGTGCCAGCGCCTCACGGTTGGCGTCCACATCGACGCCGAACCTTGCGCGCATGAACCGGCCAATGGCCTCGAGGTATCGTGGCACGCCGCGAAACGGCGGGTAGCCGTGCGTCGTGGCATCCGCCGATGCTTTCTGCAGCGCGTCCACGACGGGCTGCGGGATGGGGCGGTCCGGGTTACCGATGCCGAGGTCGACGAACGGAGCCCCTCGTGCCCGCGCGCTCGCCTTGAGTCGATCCAGTTCGGCGAAGACATACGGAGGTAGCGACTCGAGGGACGGACTACGTCGGTCGATGCCACGAGAGAACGGAAGGGTCGCGCGAACGGAAGTCACGAGTCGACTCGGCTGGACTGGTACGATGACGACGATTGTCCGAGACCGGGGTCAGAGTCGAGCGCACCGCTCTCGACAACTTTCGGGACCGGTCGCGGGGGGCGTGTGACGCGCGTTGCGTCCACCGTGGTCGTTCGTCACGGGTGTACCCGTACGACCCAAGGATCCCGACTCATGGCGTCCCGCTCCGCAATACCCTGCGAGCACGAGCTCCGCCCCGGCACGACAGTCTGTCTCCGCTGTCAGCATGCCGAACGTGCCGCGAAGCGCGCGCGGCAGCGACAGATGATCGCTCGAGGCGGCGCCGCGACCCTGGCGCTGGGCATGATCGTGGCGGTCGGCATTGCGGCCGTCGGCGTGTTCCGCGCCCGCGTGTCCACGTCGGCGCCGCCAGTTTCGATAGCCGGCAGCGGTACGGCCGGAGCGAGCACCGACTCCACGGCCGGAGTTGAGGGAGGAGCGGTTACCGCTCAGCCGACGGGCCTCGACGCCACGCCGGTGTCGCAGGTCGCGCAAGGCGCGGGTGCGGCGAGCGACCCGGTGCCGATCACGCGCGCGCTCACGCCGGTGATCCCCGTCGGGCGGACGATGCTCCGCGACACGATGGTCGCCGAGCGCATCGGAGATACGGTTCGCGTGAGCTTCGATCTCCTGCTCTCGCGGACCCGCAGGCCCGACAAGTTCGAGGCGATCATGCGCGCGACGCTGCCGCAGGTGTACGGCGCGGCCGCGGATTCAGCGCTGCGCTCGCTCCCGCTGGGGTCGGTGGCTCGGGCGGGTGACCTTCTCGCGACATTGCCGGAGCGCGGGCTGCGCATCCAGGCGGGGGACGGGACGACGATCGCGGTGTGGCCGGAGACCCGGGCTGGACGTGATGGGCCACTGGTCGTCGCGTACCGGGTGCTCGCGTCGCACTGAGACGGAGTGGAACGGGCCCCGCAGCGGGGCCCTCGTCACGTTAGGCGCCTACGGCTGCTCGGACACGTGGCGGATGATGACGTTCTTCTGCTCGCCTTCGGCGAGGTCGATGACCGCGCTCGCGACGCCGCCCTGCGTCATCATGCGGTAGGAGTCGCGCGGCGTCTGCCAGGTGATCGTGGTGCGGACGATGTAGCGGCCGGCCGGGAGCTTCTCGAAGGTGAACTTGCCGGACTCGTCGGCGACGGTGGTGCGGCGCGCGGCGCGGAATGCGCGGTCCTTCGGCACGTTGCCGAAGCGGCGGAGCGAGGTCCCGGTCTTCATGTACCAGTCCATGGCGTACGGGGTCGCCGGGTCGAGCGTCACGTCGTTACCGGATGCGGTTCGCGCGTTGTCCGAGATGGTCGTGAGGTAGCCCATGCCATCGAGCAGGACGTCGCCGCCGCGGACGACTACGAACGCCTGTCCGTTGATGGTTGCCGTGCCGGGCTTGGTGTAGGGGTAGTAGTCCGCGGCGACGGCCCCGACGGGCTCAGCGGCTGTGTTGGGAGATGCGGCGGCGTCAGGCTGTGGCGCGCCCCCGGAGCGGCACCCGATGGTAGCGGTCAGGGCGCACGCGGCGAGTAGCAACTTCGTCATTTTCTCGTGGGTCCTCGATGCGGTTCGTCGTTCGCGAACCTTGTGCGGAGAACCGGCGCTCTGCAAGAGGGTAGCCGCTGTCCAGCCCGGCCGGTGACGGCTCGTCACAGCGGCGCCAGCGTGCCTAACGCTGCTCAGCCGGTCTGCGCGGGGGCCGGTCTCTGGCGTCGTCGGCGCGGCGGCCGCGCGGGACGTCGCGTTGCGGGACGATCGTCGCGGGTAAGCGCCGATGTGCCGGCGCGGTTACGGAGCAGGGCCACCACCGCCTGCTCGTCACGACGGAGGCCGGAGCGGCGCGAGGTGTCACGGGGTTGCCGTTCGGTATTCGCCGGCGGCAGCGAGAACCCGTCGAGGTATGCCTCGAGCAGCGCCGGATGGACGTAATACTTGCGGCAGACGGCGCGCGTGTTGCCCAGTCGGTGCGCGACCCGGTCGATCGCACGAACGATGTTCGCGTTCGCTTCCTTCTCGGACGCGAACGACCCCAGGTCGCGGAGCGCGGCGGCGGCAAGCAGGGTTCCTGCCCACGTACGAAAGTCCTTGGCGGTGACCTGCCGGCCAGCGATCTCGCGGAGGTATTGGTTGATGTCACCGGCGTCCACGGTCTGGCGACGGCCGTCCGCGTCGAGGTACTGAAAGAGCTCCTGGCCGGGAAGCTCCTGGCAGCGCTGGACGATCCGGGCAATGCGCCGGTCGGTGAGCGCAACGGAGTGCGGGACGCCGCTCTTCCCCCTGAACTCGAAGCGGAGCGTGGCGCCGTTCACGGCGACGTGGCGTCGGCGGAGCGTCGTCAGCCCGAACGACCCGTTGTCACGCGCGTACTCGTCGCTGCCCACGCGAATGAGGGTCTTCTCGAGCAGCCAGACGACAGTGGCGAGCACTTTCTCTCGCGAGAGGGTCGGTGTGGAGATGTCGCGCTCCACGCGTTCGCGGATGGCAGGCAGGACTTCGCTGAACTCGATCATCCGGCCGAACTTCGTCTCATCGCGGATGGCGCGGTACCTGGCGTGATAGCGGTACTGCTTACGCCCGCGGGCGTCGCGCGCGGTGACCTGCAGGTGCCCGGACGGCGAGGGGCAGATCCATACGTCGGTCCAGCGCGGCGGGATGACGAGCTTGCGGATGCGGTCGATCTCCGAGGGGTCGCGGAGCGGGGTCCCGTCGGGGCGCGTGTAGACGAAGCCACGCCCCCGCCGCTGCCGGCGGATGCCGGGTGCGGCGTCGGTGACATACCGGAGACCGGCGGCTTGCGCCGCCTCGACGTGCTCGTCGACCAGACCCATCGTCGCTCTCTGCACCTCCGTCGTCCTACGAGGTGAGACCTTCCGACGCCCCGCGTGATGTCCGTCACCACGCCCATCGCTTGGTTCTGACTAATGAGACGGCTGACTTCGCGGGACGCCACGGCTCGGGCGTGGGAGCGACCTGCGTCTCAGATGTCGTGGGGTCGGTATCACGGCTCCGAGCATCGCGGGGCTCCGAGCCCCATCGCGCCGGGTGGGTATCGCGACCGGTCGAGCGGGGGAAAGGCAGGAGGGGATGGACGGGATGGACAGGATGACGAAGGTGACCAGCGCGGCAGCGGCGTGGCTCTCCCAAGGGCCTGAAGGTAAGAGGGGAACGGCCGCCCGGGACGCCACCGTCCCTGAGAGCCGTTCCCCTCCTTCAATCAGGCCGCTTGACGCTCGGAGCGCCGTTGTGCGTTGC
>DASURJ010000509.1:0-5383 GCA_036280115.1 Gemmatimonadaceae bacterium | reverse complement strand
CTCCTGCGGCCGGTCACGCCCGATGAGCTTGCGCCGCGTCCCTAGTCCTTAGTCCCGAGTCCCTCAGCATGGCACAGCAGAATTCGTTCGACATAACGACTGGTGTCGATCTCCAGGAAGTCGACAACGCGGTGAACCAGGCCCAGAAGGAGATCGCCCAGCGCTACGACTTCAAGGGATCGAAAGCGACCATCGAGTTTCAGCGCGGAGAAGGGAAGATCGCGCTCGTCGCCGATGATGACTTCCGCATGCGCGCACTCTTCGACGTGCTGCAGGCGAAGCTCATCAAGCGCGGCGTGCCGGTGAAGAATCTCGACATCGGCGAGGTCAAGGCTGCCGGTGGCGACACGGTGCGCCGTGAGGTCGGACTCAAGATGTCCCTCGATGGCGACACGGCGAAAAAGGTCGTCGCCGCCATCAAGGACGCGAAGATGAAGAAGGTGCAGGCCGCGATTCAGGGCGATCAGGTGCGCGTCAGCTCACCATCACGCGACGAGCTTCAGGCCGTGATGCAGCTGCTTCGCGGCAAGGACTTCGGGGTCGAGCTCAAGTTCGGCAACTATCGCTGACCCGGAGCCTCGCCGCTCTCGCCCTCGCTGCGGCCCTGGATCCACGCGTCTACGTTCGGGTCGGCGAAGAGGTTGTCGGAGATGGCGGCCACCTCCTCCGCTTCCTTCCATTCGTCCGCGAGGCGTGCGAGCTCGCCCTCGAGCGCGCGCCGCTCGGACTCCTCGTGCACGGCCATCTCCAACGCGAGCCGCTCGATGGGTAACAGGCTCATGGCGCCGACGCGACGGTACTTCGCCATCATGCGCCGCCCATGGAAGCGCGAGAAGCGCGACGCGGTCTGGTGGAGGAACGAGTCGGCGTCGCCGGTGGCGTCGATTGCGCTCACGGCCCGCTGCACGAGACGGCCTGCGCCACCCAGCCAGTTGGCCCGCGCGAGCAGGCGGCCGCCGGCTGACAGCGCGGCATCTCCCTCATAACGCGACGCGCCGCCGTCGTGCACAAGGCGAAGCGCGAGGTCGCCCGTTTCGCGATCCGTGTAGTACGCGGACTCCCAGAGATGCCTGACGCGAATGGTCAGCTTGCGCCCACCCGGGCTCGGCAGCCGTAGCGCGACCCGCTCCCACTGCCATCGGTCCTTCAGGTCCATCGCGATCATCCCCGGCACTACCCAGAGCGGTGCGCTCCCCCCGAAGACCACGAACGCCGGGCCGATCAACGGCAGCGCAGCCGTAACGAGCGGCGGCGCAGCGATGACGGCCGCCGTGACACCCGCGGCTCCAGCAACGCCAGCCGCGATCCCGGCGCGTCGACGCCGCCATTTCAGCTGCGACCCGTACCGCCATGCAGCGAACTCGGGCCGAAGGGGTTTTCCGATTCGGATGAGATCGACGCCACCCGGGAGTGGGGCAAGGCCAATGTTGTCCGTCGAGACGCGCGCCCGCGTGGCGCGAAAGAGCCGTTCACATTCCTCGATCGCCTCCCACCGATCCTCGATCGGCGAAAGGTTCCAGCGGCGGCACTCCGCGCAGACGGCCCACAACCGTCCCATGGCACTATCGAACGCGAGGCGCCGACCGACAGGAAAATGCTCGACCACTTCGTTGCGGCCGAGCCGAGCGTGGCAGAACAGGCACGTGCTGTACATGAGCCGCGCTACCCGCGCGCGTCTTCGAGCCGGTCCTCGCCAGCATCATGCCCGCCTTCGCCGAGCCGCTGGTCAGCGCCCGGCGCGACGAGCAACTGGTCGGCGATCGCTGCGATCTCCTCGGCCTCTTTCCACTCGTCGGCCAGTCGGGCAAGCTCGCCCTCGAGAGCACGGCGCTCGGTCTCCTCGTGGACAGCCATCTCGAGCGCGAGCCGTTCCTCGGGCACAAGGCTCATCGCGCCGATGCGACGGTAGTTCGCCAGCATGCGACGTCCGTGAAACCGAGAGAAGCGCGACGCGGTCTTGTGAAGGAACGTGTCTGCGTCGCCACTCTCGTCGATCTGCCGGACCGCGCGCTGCACGAGTCCCGCGGCGGCGCCGAGCCAATTCGCCCGCGCCAGCAGCCGGCTTCCCGCGAACAGCGCGCGCTCGCCCTCGTAGCGCGTCACGCCGCCGTCGTGAGCCAGGCGAAGGGCCAGCTCGTCGGAGTATCGGTCGGTGTAATACGCCGATTCCCACAAATGCTTGACGCGCACCGTGAGCTTCCGACCCTGCGGGCTCGCGACGCGGAGAGCGACGCGCTCCCACTGCCAATGGTCCGCCATGTCCACCGCGACCATGCTCGGGACGACCCACAGCGGCACGCAGTAGCCGATGAGCGCTTGCCCCATGAGTGGCGCCGCAGCCGCAAGCAACGCTGGCGCAGCGACGGTCGCAGCGGCGACGCCGGCGGCTCCCACGACGCCCGCGGCAATCCCGACTCTGCGGCGACGCCACCGGAGCTGCGACCCGTAGCGCCACGCGGCAAACTCAGGACGCAGGGGCTCACCGATCCGGATCAAGTCCACGCCGCTCGGCAACGGGGCCAGCCCGATGTTGTCCGTCGAGACGCGCGCCCGCGTTGCACGGTAGAGCCGCTCGCATTCCTCTATGGCATCGAGGCGCTCATCGAGCGGAGACAGGTTCCACCGCCGACAGTGCGGGCACACCGCCCACAGCCGACCGCGCTTGCTGTCGAACGCGAGCCGGGAGCCGACGGGAAAATGCTCCACCACGTCGTTCTTGCCGAGCTGACCATGACAGAACAGGCACGTGCTGAACATGTCGCGTCTCTCCCGGTGGGACGGCCCCAATCTCGAATGTGAAAGAGTGCGTATCCGGCGGCTACCGGACGCCCGAGCTTTTAACCGTTTCGTAATCGTGGGACCTATCAGCCGATCAGCTCTCGGCTCCGGTTCCGGGTTCCCGGTTCCCGGGGTTCAGCCGACGGCTACTTTTGGGGGATGCAAATCCCCAACCTCCGCCCGTGAAAGTCGGCCTCGTCACCCTCGGCTGCGACAAGAACACCGTCGACAGCGAGCGCTACCTCGCGGAGCTCATCGCCCACGGTGCGGTCGAGACGGCCGACCTCACGATGGCCGACGTCATCATCGTCAATACGTGCGGCTTCATCGACGCGGCGAAGCGTGAGTCCATTGACGCGATCGTCGGCGCGGGCCGATACAAGAGCAGTGGCACCTGCCAGGCGGTCGTTGCCGTCGGGTGCCTGGTCCAGCGGCACAAGGACGAGCTCTCGGCCGCATTACCCGAGGTCGATCTCTTCCTCGGCGCCGCGGAGGCGGACCGCCTCGTGCCCGAGCTGACGGAGCGCGGGCTGCTCGGTGACCCGCTCGTCGATCACCCGGGGGTGCGCGTGTACTCGGGCGATCTCCCCCACGTTCGCTACCTCAAGATCAGCGAAGGATGCGATCACGGGTGCGCGTTCTGCGCGATCCCGCTCATGCGCGGCAAGCATCGCTCGTTCGCACTGGCCGACGTGGTTCGCGAGGCACAGCTGCTGGAGCTTCAGGGCGCGCGGGAGGTGAATCTCGTCGCGCAGGATCTCGCGCATTACGGGCGCGATCGCCGCGACGGCATTGGCTTGCCACAGCTCCTGCAGGCTCTCATCGCCGAGACGTCGATCCCGTGGATCCGGCTACTGTACCTGTATTCCGCGGGACTCACGCCGGCGCTGCTCGAGCTCATGGCAGGCGAGGCGCGCATTCTGCGTTACCTCGACATTCCCATGCAGCACGCATCGGACGCCGTCCTCAAACGCATGCGCCGGCCCGAGCGCCAGGCGGTGCAGCGCCAGCGCATTCGCCGGATCCGCGAGGTCGTGCCCGACGTCGCCATTCGCACGACGTGCATCGTGGGCTTCCCCGGCGAATCCGAGGACGACTTTCAGCAACTCCTCGATTTCCTCGAGGAAACGCGGTTCGACCGCGTCGGTGCATTCACGTACTCGGCGCAGGAAGGTACGCGGGCGTGGCAGCTTCCCGACGACGTGCCTGACGACGTGAAGCGTGAGCGACTCGAGCGTCTGACCGAGCTGCAGCGAGTCATCACGGCGGAGCGATACGAGACCCACGTGGGTCGCGAATCGCGAGTGCTCGTCGATCGCGTCGATCCGGCGAGCGGTGTCGCGCAGGCGCGGACGCCGTGGCAGGCCGACGACGTCGACGGGGTCACGCGGTTCTCGGGCGACGTTGTGCCCGGCGATTTCGCCGACGTAGTCATCGATGCGGTCGAGGATGACTACGACTTCACCGCCTCGGTGATGCGGGTGGCGGATCGGTACCGGCCTCCCGGGCGCCCCGCGGGGACGCGTCGCGCGCTCCCCATGGCAACAACGGTAGGAAGCTTCGGGCGGTAACGAATGGCGCGGCCGCTGACTGCGCAGCTCCAGACGTGCGTTGCGCATGGCCTCGCGGTCGCAACGCTGATTCTCGCGGCGTCGTGCGCCCGTCCGCCAGCGCCCTCACCAACCCCGCCGCCGCCGGCGACGGCGGACGCTCGGATCGCGCGCGTCTCGCTCGGCAGGTTCGCTCAGGTCACCGTTGGTGCGACGGGGCCATGGCAGGTCGTCGACCGGGACGGTCGCGTCGTCGCGCGAGGCGACTCGGCGCGGCGCATCCGCCTTTCGGCGGGGGCGGGAGGAGCGATGCAACTTTCGCAGGCGGGCGAGTCGGACCGCGTTGTCACGGCGGCCCCTGTCGTCGCATCCGTGACATCCGGAAACGTCACGGTGAATGGGCGCCGCTACCGCGGCACGCTTCGCGTCGCTTCGGCGGACACGATGGTGCACGTGGTCAACCACGTCGAGCTCGAGGCGTATCTCCGTGGCGTAGTGCCGCGTGAGATCGGCGTGCGGCGCGACAGCGAGCGCGCGGCCGTCGAGGCGCAAGCTGTTGCGGCTCGGAGCTACGCGCTCACCCGGCTCGGGAACGGCAGGCGCGAGTTCGACCTCGCGTCCACGACGGCCGATCAGGTTTACGGCGGGGTCGATTCCGAGAACGCGATCGCCGACGCGGCCATCGCGGCGACGGCTGGACTGGTGCTGTACTACGGCGACCGTGTCATCAGCGGTCAGTACTACTCGACGTGTGGCGGCTCGACGGCCGAGGCGAGTGAACTCTGGCGCTCACGCGACGAGCCGTACCTCACGCGCGTGAGTGATCGAATCGGGAGCACCGATCGCTACTATTGCGACATCGCTCCCCGCTTTCGATGGGATCGGAGCTGGTCTGCTGATACGCTTGCGACCGTGATCGAGCGGTACCTGCGCGCGTACGCCAAAGCGCCGACTCATTCCCTGGGTCCCGTGCGCGGCGTCGCCGTCGAGCGAAATACGGCATCCGGCCGCGTCGCGACGCTGCGGTTCGACATGGACGGCGGAACGTACCGCGT